>NZ_JBUYWT010000010.1:0-208213 GCF_055264925.1 Bradyrhizobium sp. KZN70725 | reverse complement strand
CCGTCGAGCCGATATCCCCAGAAGCATCGAAATCCTCGTGCCGCCAGAGAACTTGCCGATCCTAAGCTGGCTCGGTATCAAACCGTCAAAATCACTGTGACGAGCCACTAGTTCCCCTGACCATACATAATCGCGAGGGCGGCAAGGGCAAGCAGGATGTACTCGCCATTGTAGTCGGCGTCATCGTCGGTAGAGAGATCGAATTGCTTCCACACGCCGTCCAGCTTTCCAGCGTCATGCTCAGCAACGACTTTGACGGCGACCTCGCGGATGGCATCGAATTGCGAAAAGTCGAAATGCAGCCCCTGATCGTCCATGAACAGCCCGTGGTTTTGCAAAAAGGCCGCCATCGGCATCGTCGTCTCACTGATATAAAAGAGCAGGTCGTCCGCTTCCAACGGCCGATCCTGTGCCTGCGGCATGAGACCGACCTGATTGATGAGCAGATGCGCCTTGGCCTGCATATCTTTCGATAGCTGCTGGTTGGACACAACGGTCATTTCTGGAGCTCCTCGCTCTTCACACCAGGCTGGGAGGTGTCACCAACGGCCGGAAAACATCGGCCTGCCTGGCATCATTTGATGCGGCGTCCCTGGAAGTAGCCCTCGTTGGTGGTGTTCTCGCGGATGTTTGCTGTATCACCCTGTTCCGCGTAGTTGTCTTCGCGCTTCTTCGACGACGTATCTTTCTTGACTTCGGGGTCACCGCCGGTGCCCTTCGGGCTACGGTTGGCCGGCGGAACAGGGGGCATCTTCCCATGATGACGTGGCATTGCTGCGTCTCCTTGACCTCAGACTCATTGTTGCACGCGGTTGAAGCTCCTGCCGCCCTTGGCGATTCCAGCAACAGCCATGCCAAGCGAGGCTTCACGCGATATCAATCGCTTGATGACCGCGGCCAGGGGCCGATGGACAATTTGTCTTTGCAGCGGGACGAAATGTCACCGGCTCTTCGGTCGCCATCAGTCCTCCGCAGGCAGCCAGACCGTAAATGTCGTACCCTTGCCGGGTTCGCTCTCAACGGAAATCTTACCACCCTGGCGGGTTACAAGCATCTGGCTGATGGACAGCCCCAAGCCGGTTCCCTCCCGCCTCTTGGTGGTGAAGAATGGATCGAAGATCCGCTGCATCACGTCCGGCGTCATACCGCCGCCGGTGTCCGTCACATCGATCATGACGCCACGGCGCCTGCCCTCATCCCGATCAAAGGTTCGAATCGTCAAACGCCCGCCTCCGGACGTCGCGTGAATTGCGTTGACGAGGAGATTGACCAGCACCTGCTGCAATTCAGTGCGATTCATTGAGACCAGGCGTGAGGCGTGATATTCCGTTTCGACGCTGATCGTTGTCTTGTTCAGCAGATGCTGAACGAGTGGCAACGTGTCGGTGACGACGACGGCTGGATCATATTGATCGGTAAAGCCGGCATACTCCTGTGGCTTGGCGAATTGCAGAAGCCTCGTCACAATTTCACTGACGCGATGCATCTGCTCGTCGATGAGCCGAAACTCCGTTTTTGCTTCGTCGGCCCTGGCGCCCATCATATCCCTGATGATCTCCAGGTTGCCCTGCATCACCGCGATGGGATTGTTGATCTCATGGGCTACACCAGCGGTGATTTCGCCAATTGCAGCGAGCTTTTCGGACATGATCAACTGCCTGGTTGTTGCTTCGAGCTGCTGGTTCGCGTGCAGGAGCTTGTTTGTGCGCTCCTCGACGCGCTGGTTGAGCTCCTGGTTCCATTGCCGCAGCTGGGCGTCGCGCTCGTGGATCTGATCGAGCAGTCGATCCAGATGAACCGCAACCTGCTCGATCTCGTCGCGCCCATCGACGGGTCCCGTTCGTGCGCCTAGTTCGCCGCTTTCCACTTTCGAAATCGTTGTCGTCATCCGCTCAAGAGGCCGGAAGATACTTGCCGCCCACGTCAAGAACAGCGGAACAGTCAGTGCAACCGCGACGACAAATGCCAGCGCGATTTCCAGAACCGTACCGCGCTTCGCTGCGGTGAACGGTTGCCGAAGATAGCCGGCGTAGAGCATTCCGACGCGACGATTATAGCTGTCACGGATCGGCTCATAGGCAGAGATGTACCAGTCGTTGACGACGAATGCGCCATCAAGCCAAGTCTGGCCACGATCGAGAACCGCATCTCGAACTTCCGCAGAGACGCGCGTGCCAATTGCACGCTGCCCCTCGAACATCCTCACATTGGTACTGACACGCACATCATCGAGGAACAGCGTCACGGTCCCGCGACTGCCTTCCGGCAAACCCGCCCCGAAGTAGATCAGATCATTGATCGTGTCGACAAAGGCGAGGTTCTGATTGAGCAGCATTCCACCGACCAACGCGGCCTTTCGTCCGTTCGGCAGCGAAACCGGCGTCGCCGATTGCAGTACCAGCCCCCGGCTCTCCTGCGTCCGCGTGGTCGGCGCGCTTCCGGGTGTCGCGACGATGTCGATCTGAGCGCGCTTCGCAAGATCGGCGGAGATCGCCGCGAGCTCCATGGATTGAAACACATCAATCGCGGTTCGTGCCCGTCCCTCAAGCGCCGAGCTGATGACGGGCCAATTCCATCGTGGCGCGGCCGCCATCTGATATTCACTCGCGATCACCGCGCCATCGTCAGCGATAATGTAGAGAAAATCGAAGCCGCGAGCCTGCGCGATGTCCTTGAGATAATCGCTCAGGGCTCCACGCTCATAGCCCGGGGTTTGCACAATCGACTGAAAGAGCGCGGAATTCACCGACGATACCAGATAGTCCTCCGTGTTCTCGAAAATTCGTCCGAGAAATTGCCTGGCGATCGTCAGGTCGTCATGGACCTTGGACGTCAATACCGCGTCGAACCTCACGTTCCAGCGATAAATGCTGATCGCAAGAAGCAACGGAAGAATGACGAGCATCGGCAAGAGCGCCATCGCCAGCAGGCGATACCGCACGGAGGCCCTGGGAGAAAAACTCGTTATCAGAGTTGCCAACTTGCGCATTTGCGATCAATCGTTTTGCGCGAGATGCCGAGACGGCGTGCCGCTTCCTCACGGTCGCCTCTCGACTCGCGAAGCACAAAAAGGATGTGTCGCCGCTCCACATCGGCGAGTGTGACATCACTGGTCGATCTTTCGGCTCGTGACTTGAGATAGTCCTCCCGGAATTCACCGAGGATCACCGTCCGCTCAATCAGATTGCGCAGCTCCCGTATGTTGCCTGGCCAATCGTACTGCAAAAGGAAGGTACGCATTCCGACGTCGATTGGAACGCGCGGCATACCAAGCTGATCGGAAATCTCACGCATGAAGATATCGGCGAGCTCGAGCACATCCTGATCGCGCTCCCGAAGGGACGGAAGATCGATCTGCATGACGTTGATGCGAAAATAGAGATCCGCGCGAAAGGTGCCGGCTGCAACCCGCTTCTGCAGATCGGCGTTGGTCGCGAAGACATACCGGGCGTCGATCGGCACCTCTCGCTCCGAGCCGACGGGACGCACCCGACGATCCTCAAGCACACGCAACAGCTTGCTTTGCAGATGGTAGGGGAGCTCGCCAATCTCGTCCAGGAAAAGAGTGCCGCCTTGCGCGAACATAAAAAGACCCTCTCGGGTCTTCCCTGCGCCGGTGAATGCCCCCCTCACATGGCCGAAGAGTTCGCTTTCGATCATTTCTGAAGGGATTGCGCCGCAGTTGACCGGCACGAACAGCTTGTCCGCTCGGTTGGACAGCGAATGGAGCGATCGAGCGGCAACCTCCTTGCCTGTTCCGGACTCGCCAGTAAACAGAACCGGCGTCGGCAACGGCGCCACCCGGGCGATAGTCTCCCGTGCCTTTTGAATTGCTGCGGATGCTCCGAGGAGCTTGTTTCGCAGATACAGCTGCTGCGAGGACGACTTCAGCTCATGGCGCAGTACGAAATTCTCCCGCTGCAGTCTCGCCCGGTCAAGGCAACGCGCAACCGCATTCAGCAATTGATTGGATCGAAATGGCTTTATCACAAAATCGATGACGCCGATGCGCAGTGCGCCAATTGCTGTATCAAGATCAGCATAGGCGGTCATAAGGATGACATCGGTGAAGAACCCGATCGCTCGCTGCTCGGCAAGCCAGTCTAGGCCACTCTTTCCAGGCATGACATTGTCAAGGATGACGACGTCGAAATGCTGCCCATCGAGTTTCCGCGACGCATCCCTGGCGTCCGCGGACTCCTCGATCAGCCTGCAGCGAGGTCGCAGGAGCTTGACGAGGAAATTGCGTATGCCGGGTTCGTCGTCAACGACAAGAATCGAGGCTTGCGCAAGCCAAGGTCCAAATTCCGGGTCGACCACCGGTTCGGCAACGTCACGCGGGGTTTCCTCAGACATTCATATCTCTCCCGACACCGCTCTTGACGACCACCATCTCAACGCAGGGCGATGGCCTTCTCCAGCGCCATGAAAAAAGCGAAGGCAAAGCAGTATGCCTACCACAGGCCACGCCAGGCCATAAGCCATTCCGCTCCTCGGCTGGATCGCGAACATCGCAGGATGCCCAAGCCAGCGCTGAAGCCGTTGTCCGCGACCGTCAATTCGCCGATAGAGAAAACGCCCTGACGTTGGCATAGTGTTCCCCACCCATCTCTGTGGTTGTTCTCCAAGGCGACGGCGCGCTCGCGTTAACGCTCGCGCGCGGGTTACTTTTCTTCGGTCGGTGTCGAGATGAACGAGGACTTCCCGAAGTGCGGATCGATCGACGCTTTCTTGTCGTCACCAAGGAAGACGGGCGCCAGATCCTCATCGACCAGGATCTTCGCTGCCTGCGGCGTTTGCGGGTCCCCGTCAACGTCAAGGCGCGTCGCCGCCTCAAGGAGCAAGGCCCACACGTCATCGGACGACAAGACGTTCTTCACGAGGAGCGTGCCGGACCAGGGCCTCAAGCACCAAGCCAACAATCGGTCCGTTGCCGAGCGTGCGTTCCATCGAATGGCTGCTCCCTAATGCCTGTCCCCCGATCGACCGTGGTCACCCGTTCTGTCAAACCGTTCGTGAATCGTCGTCAAGTGCGGTACGCATCAGCGCGAAAGCCTGTCGAACACCATGCAGCTGATCGATGAGATGGAGGATGACGTGGATCCCCTCATCGTTGACACCTAGATCGCTCTTGAGATCGCGGATCAGGTGCGCGCGGGCGACGTCCGCGTCAGAGAATTGCGCGCCTGAAGCCGCCTCGGTTGGAATCAGCCATCGTTGCTCCAGCCAGAACTCGAGTGTCTGCACCCGCAGTCCCGACGAGATCAGAAATTCCTGTTTGTTGAGGGTCATCACAAGGTGCCTTCGCGCGGATCGAACTCTCTCCCCTTGGCCCAGTTCTCGACGAACGCTTCCAATTCCGGATCCGGCGATTTCGGCAGGACGATCGTCAGCTTCACCAATTCGTCTCCGGCACTTCCCCCTCGGCGCGGGGCGCCCTTTCCTCTGAGGCGCAGTGTCGTGCCTGTGTTCGATCCCTTCGGCACCGCCATCGTAACATCACCGGTCGGTGTCGGCACCCGGATTTGACCGCCCAGAACCGCCTCGGTCAACGAAATCGGCACTTCGAGCAGAATGTTGTCGCCGTCCCGCATAAAGCGCCGATCCGGCATGACCTCGACTTCGATGAGGGCATCGCCTGGTCCGCCTTTGCCGGCACCGGGAGCTCCCTTGCCCTTCAGGCGCAAAACCTGCCCATCTACCAGGCCCGGGGGAATTTTCACTTCCAGCGTCCCGCCATCCGGCAGTGTGATTCGCTTGGTTGCACCGCTGATCGATTCGACGAACTCGATAGGCAGGCGATAATGGAGATCTTCACCGCGCCGGTTTGCGCGTGCGCGCTGCCCGCGCCTTAGCAGCTCGGCAAGCGCATCGTCCGAATTCATGAAGTCGGCAAAGCCGGCCCCGCTCGTGTAAGCATGCGGGTCTCCAGCATCGGCGTAGTCGCGATAGAAGTGATGCTGCGGCCGCTCAGATCCCGTCGCGTCGATCTCACCATTATCGAAGCGCTTGCGCTTGTCGGCATCGCTAAGCAGGTCATAGGCGCCGGCCGCCTCTTTGAACTTTTCCTCCGCAGCCTTGTCGCCGGGGTTGAGGTCAGGATGCAGCTTCTTCGCAAGCTTGCGATAGGCCTTTTGTATCTCGGCAGCCGAAGCTGAGGAGGACACTCCCAACACATCGTACGGGTTCTTAGCCAATTGCCGCTCCCGACTTGAAGATGGCAGAGATCGGCCTTTCCCGTAGCGGGGAACGGCCGCGAGCCGGGTCCCGATTATTCAACATGACCGGGATCCACGTATTTGGGGTAATTCTTCAGTTGCTGAGGCGTCATTCGTGCGGGATCCGGTGCTCCAGGAACACCGCGCGGACCCAGCTGCGCCCGCACGATGTCGTCTTCCGTTAGACGCGGCTTGCCGTCGTCGAGTTGTCCATTGCCTCCGAGACTCGTTGTCATCGCCTTCCAACCTCTGCACGCCTTTCTTAACGATGTTCTAGGCACCGCGCTTGCCTGACAAGAATCGTCCGCGTCACGCCTAGCGTTGCTCGGGCCGCCGCTCCTCGGGTCTTTCACCGGAACGCTGCTGCTCCGGGGACCCGCGGCGCAGAGGAGCTCCCATTTCCTCCCTCTGCGGTTCTGTTCTCGCAGCGGGTGCGGCAGGTCTGGCTTCGATTTCCGGCCGCGCCGCCGGACGAGCCATGGGTTCGGGGCGAGGCTCCGGCCTCGGTGTGGACTCTGGCCGTGCTTCCGGCACGCGGATGTCCTCACGCTTTCGTTCTTCCGGAGGAAGAGGTCCTGGGGCCGCCTCGGGCCGCGGCGTTCGTTCACGCTCAAGTTCGTGAGGTGCGGCTTTTCCGGCTTCATCCGCTGGCGACTTGCGTGCCGGCGCGGGCCCCTCCGCTGGACGTCGAGCGTCTTCGAGCCGTTGCCGCGAGGGGTCCCGGGGACGCGCGCCCTTCAGCTCTTCGGGTCGATGTTTTTCCGTATTCGACGGCATGACCTCGGCGGGCGCGTGTGGTCGAACAATGTCTCGCCCGTTCAGGATCGATGGGCGTGGCGTAGCCATCACGGGCGGTGCGCCAGCGTTTGCTCTGTTAAACAGACGGGTGTCGTGGCTCGCGACCTCGACGTGTTTGCGTTGCAACGGCGTGGGTGCGAAATGTTGTTCCTTGGCGACGGCTCTGTCCGCAGCGGTCGGACGAGCCTCGACGCCGCCTCGTCCGCCATTGTAGCTGACGTTGTTCACCGTCTCATTGACGACGACGGTTTTCTGATAGACGTTTCTAATCGTCACACTCCGCACGTTGTTGACCGTGCTGTTGTAGAAGAATTGGCCACGATCCCAGCGGCCACCTTCGTAGCCAATGCCCGAATAGCCGAAGCCATAGTTGACGCCGCCATAAAAGCCGACGCGCTCACCCCAATAGCCCGGGTGGAAAATGTAGGCTCCCGCAAGCCACCCCCAGTAGCCCGGGGTCCATAACAGGCCCGGTCGCGGTGGTTGCACCCAGGTTCCCGGCACCCAATAGTAGTCACCGGCATCCTCATCCCACGACCAATATCCCGGAGACCAGAGATAGCCCGGCGCAGGCACAGGGGGCTGTTCGTATCGAGGCAACGGCGGCGGCGGCGTTTCCACCGCCGTGACTTGAGAGCAAGCTGCTTCCTGGGACAACGCGGCCGCCGGCATTACGCATGCGCTTCCAAGTAGCAATACGGCGAGAACTACGGGAGATGTCGTCGTCAACAGTCGCTTCAACATATGAGAACCTTCGCGAGAAAGCGTTGCTATTCGCGTGATGCACGACACCGTTCGCAGCGGCGAACGGTGTCAATTTCGGTACCCCTAGCGACCCGGCTGCAGCGTCATGCTCTCCAATCCTGCTGCGACGATCAGGCCGGTTTCCGCCTGCACGCTCAGGGGTTGCAGCGCGATGCTGTTGTTCGAACCGCCCAGCAGCACATTGCCGCCCACACCGACGATTGCCGCAGCCATCGCGTCGACGCCGACATAAGTCCCGGCGATATCGCCGCGGCCAGGCTGGGCAACGGGCGCGAACACCGACCAGGCAAGCGCCGTGCTCTCGGTAATGCCGATATCGAGACCAACCTTCTGAATCGTGGCGATATAGTAGTCCTCGGGGAGCCCGTTGATCCGCAAGACGCACGCCAGATTGGTTACCGCGCCGACGATAAAGCCGATGCTCGGCCCACCCTTGCATTCAAGTACGCCGACCTGCACCTTTTGGGCGGGCTGCTGGGCTTGCACGGGTGATACCAGGGCGGTCAGCATTGCTCCGGCAAAGGCAGTGAGGACCGTCGAACGTCGTCGCATAAGAAAGCTCCTACAAAATGAAGGCGGGATGCCTTCAAACTTCTGGTGATGTTGGAGTAAGGAAGCAATCGGGATTGCATTCCAGCACTTGAGAACCGGAGTTTCGTCCCGACGGCGGCGCAAAGCACGACTAGTAGCCGCGAGCTCGCGCCCGCGCTTGCAGGGGGCGTGCTATTTCGAATTCTTCTTGTCGTCGTCGATTTCCGTAAATTCGGCGTCGACGACATTGTCGCCGCCTGAACTCGGTGCAGAACCAGGAGCCGCGTGCGAGGAACTCTGCATGGCTTCCGCAAGCTTCATCGAGTGCTGCTGCAAGGCATTCACTTTCGTGTTGATCTTCGTGGCATCGTCGCCCTTCAACGCTTCGCGCAAATCGGACATGGCACTCTCGACTGCGCTGCGATCTGATGCCGCGAGTTTTGAGCCATGCTCGGCAACCGTTTTCTCCGTTGCATGCAGCAGCGCCTCGGCGGCGTTCTTCGCCTCGACTGCTTCCTTTCTCTTCTTGTCCTCCGCGGCATGGGCCTCGGCATCCTTGACCATCTTTTCGATGTCGCTCTCGGACAGGCCGCCGGATGCCTGAATCTGAATGTTCTGTTCCTTGCCGGTGCCCTTGTCCTTGGCCGAAACGTTGACGATGCCGTTGGCATCGATGTCGAACGTCACCTCGATCTGCGGCACGCCGCGCGGCGCCGGAGCAATGCCGACGAGATCGAACTGGCCGAGAAACTTGTTGTCGGAGGCCATCTCGCGCTCGCCCTGGAAGACGCGGATCGTCACCGCGCTCTGCTTGTCCTCGGCGGTGGAGAAGACCTGGCTCTTCTTCGCCGGAACCGTCGTATTCCGCTCGATCAGCCGGGTGAACACGCCCCCCAGCGTCTCGAGGCCGAGTGAAAGCGGCGTCACGTCGAGCAGCAGCACGTCCTTGACGTCGCCCTGCAGGACGCCGGCCTGGATTGCCGCGCCGACGGCGACGACCTCGTCGGGATTGACGCCCTTGTGCGGCTCCTTGCCGAAGATCTTCTGCACGACCTCCTGGATCTTCGGCATACGGGTCTGGCCGCCGACGAGCACGACTTCGTCAATGTCCGTGGCCGTGAGCCCGGCGTCCTTCAGGGCGTTGAGGCACGGCTCGATCGTCCGCTGAACGAGGTCCTCGACCAGGGACTCGAATTTGGCGCGCGTGATCTTGACCTGAAGATGCTTTGGGCCGGAGGCGTTCGCCGTGATGAACGGCAGGTTGACCTCCGTCTGGGTGACGGTGGAAAGCTCGATCTTCGCCTTTTCGGCCGCTTCCTTGAGGCGCTGAAGGGCGAGCTTGTCGTTGCGCAGATCAATGCCTTGTTGCTTCTGGAACTCGTCGGCGAGGTAGTTGACCAGCCGCATGTCGAAGTCTTCGCCACCCAGGAAAGTGTCGCCGTTGGTCGCCTTCACCTCAAACACTCCATCGCCGATATCGAGAACGGAGATATCGAAGGTGCCGCCGCCGAGATCGTAGACGGCGATCTTGGCCTGCTTCTTCTTGTCGAGACCGTAGGCAAGTGCCGCCGCGGTGGGTTCGTTGATAATGCGCAGAACCTCGAGACCAGCGATCTTGCCGGCGTCCTTGGTAGCCTGGCGCTGCGCATCGTTGAAATAGGCGGGAACAGTGATGACGGCCTGCGTGATCTTCTCACCGAGATTGGCCTCGGCTGTTTCCTTCATCTTCTGCAGGATAAAAGCCGATATCTGGGAGGGCGAATACGGCTTGCCCTCAGCCTCGACCCAGGCGTCGCCATTGGACGCTTTGATGATCTTGTAGGGTACGAGCGTCTTGTCTTTCTCGACCGTCGGATCATCGTAGCGGCGGCCGATCAGGCGCTTCACGGCAAAAATGGTGTTGGTCGGGTTGGTCACCGCCTGCCGCCGGGCCGGCTGCCCGACCAGACGTTCGCCATCGGACGTGAACGCCACGACGGAAGGTGTGGTGCGCGCCCCCTCCGCGTTCTCGATGATGCGCGTGTTCTTGCCGTCCATGACCGCGACGCAAGAATTGGTCGTTCCGAGGTCGATTCCGATCACCTTTGCCACGTCGCGCTCCTCTACTTTTTAATTGATCGACAATGTGCGGATTGCGTCCCTGCGCCAATACCGTTGAGCAACAGATGTGCCACATCACAGCTCGCGTGATTTCAACGACTTACGCCGCGAGATCACGACACGTCGGACATTTTGTCCGGAGCGACTCGGACAAAGTGTCTATTGGCTTAGGCACGCGTGACGGGCCTCGGTCTGTCCTGCTGCAACCGACGCTATGGAAAGATTGTCGATTATCGCTGGACGGGTTGTTCGTCGATCCACCGAAGCCGCGTCGTAAGCTGCTGACGTCGTTCAGTCAGCCGGGTGGCACGGATGTTGCGACGGGACGTCCGATAACGTTCACCCGAACGGTCCAGATCGTCGGCTAGCGCGAGCAATGACATGACCAACCAAACCCTGAGCATTTCGGCACGACGCCTTGCGTTCAACGATCGCAATGACGGCGATCTCGTTCGTGCTGTTCCCGTTGAAACGCCCGTCGCAATCGAGGTCTGTGGGATAGGCTATGCCGTGATGATGGCAACGCCGTCCGACCTTCGCGACTACGCGGCGGGATTCGCGTTGGCCGAGGGCCTTGTCAAGCATGTCCGGGACCTCAGCGACATCATCGTCCACGAGACGGAAGGCGGCTGGATCATCCGGCTCACCTTGCCTGCAGAAGGCACGGCAATCGCACTGGAGCGCGCTCGCAGGCGCGTTTCGGAGAGCAGCTGCGGGCTGTGCGGATTGGAAAATATCCAGCAGGTGCTGCGCCCGTTGCCGCCGATACGTGGGCTCATCACCACGAGCCGGGAAGCCATCGCTGACGCGCTAAACGCCCTGCAACACCATCAGACGCTCGGCCGATCCACCGGCGGAACACATGCGGCGGCATTCTGCCGCCCCGACGGATCAATCCTGTGTGTTCGGGAGGACGTCGGTCGACATAATGCGCTCGACAAACTGATCGGCGCGCTGGCGCTGTCCGACATCCCGGCGTCCGGTGGTTTTCTGCTGCTCTCTGCCAGATGCAGCTATGAACTTGTTGAGAAGGCCGTTCGCGCGGGCTGTCCGATGCTCGTCACCATTTCAGCGCCTACGAGCCTTGCGGTCGAACGCGCAGAGCAAGCGGGACTCACGCTCGTCGTACTGGCTCGCCCGGACTCCGCCCTGATCGTTTGCGACGTGCACCGAAACATCTCGTAAGGAAGCCTGTGCACATCCATGGACAATGCATCTGCCGTCGTGCATGCATCCATCGGAGATCTACTCCGGACGATCGCTGCCCAGCAGGGCGGAATCCCAGCCCGCCGCGGTCGCACCGGCGTTGTAGGTCGATTCCAGGAAGGCAAGCAGATCGCCGTCAGGATCGCCGGACAGGCGCAGGTCGTCGTAATCGAGGAGAAACTCGCCCAGGCCGGCATCCAATCGCGCAGCGCTTGGCCCGATCTTCGCACTCTCGATACCTTGTGGCTGCGGATAGGTGAAGGAGTAGAATGCGGGTCTGGGACACGAGGGATCACCCGGCCACCACCCCATCTCCATCAACTCCGCATTCATTGCATTGCGCCGGACAAAACCGGCGTTCGGCGCCGGTGAAGCAGGTTTGCCGTTATAGAATGGCAGACGAATGTCGAACGTCCCCCACATCAGACCGATGGGTTGCGTCTTGCCCGTGAACCTTCCCTGAAAGACCTGCATGACGCGTTGCGTATTGAGAAGAATGCGCCACCAGGCGTTGACCATGTCGCGTTCGTATGAGCGTTGTTGCCTATCCTCGTCGAACGGGATCGCGTTGGACACTTCCTGCGGCATGAGCGTGATGGCAGCATCTATTCCCGCATGACGTAGCCGGTCGAGGAATGTGTCGACCAGCACTGCGACCGACGTCGGGCCCAGCGGCAGTTGTCCCGATCCGCCCGAACTCGTGAACCACTGCAACTCGTGCGAGACGAAGTCGGCGCGCACCTCGTAGACGCCGCCAGCGCAAGGGATCGGACCTGTGGTCGGGCCTCTCGCGCCGAGCCACAGTGGAACCCCAGCCCATTGCGCCTGGAAAGGTCCGGCCAGCTTGAGCTTGCCAACCGCCTGCAACACCATGTGGAGAAGATGTCGCGTCTGCTCGAAGGCCTGGCAGGACAGAGCCGGCCAAAGATCGCCAGAAGGAGCATTGGAAGATGACTTGCCGGTATTCATGGCATGTCCTCGCACAGTTGTTGGCGGGGGAGAATTTGCGCCTTGGCTTCAAGACAAGATCTGATCATGGCGGGCTCGATCAACCGTTCAACGCATGGAAAGCCGAAAGCCATCATTCGCCTATTGCAAGCCACGCCAAGGCTTGACGACCCCCGCTTCGAGAGCTCTTCGACGAACTGAAACCGCTGTGTATAGCTGCGGAATCCTGATCACGTTCGATCGATCAAATACCATTTCTTGGTCTAGATCCTGAATTGCACGCTCGAAGCGCTTCCGTCGCCACGCCTCAACGCGACGCAATCGCTCCACAAGAAGTCGGACGTCAGCGATCTCAGACGCGGCCTGATCGATGTTGCTCGACACTCGACACCTCCCCAGCCTGCATGATCAATGCTAGCGCCATTTTTGGAGACGTCCAGAGCGTACAAGTGGCGATCGCGCCAGACTTGCATCAGACAACTTGTCCGATCGACTTTGACAAAGTGTCTGCGGGCTCACTGATCAACACCTTAAGCCGTTGATATGACTTGCCGCGCGGATGGCACGCGTATTGCTGCCGGTTGATCCGGTCGATGGGCTACGCCGTCGCATGTACGACCAGGATGGTTCACGATGCTGAATGTTGACGTGAACGAGACAGATCACGAACTACAAATCGTTGCAGAGCTGCATGGTCTAACGGCAAACGACATAGACGTGTCCGTTGAGCGTGGTGTACTCACCATCATCGCTGAGCGGCAGGTGAACGACGGCCGTGGTGCCGAACGGACAATCAGAGTCTTGAGCTCGATGCTATTACCCAGTTCGGTCGATGCTCATAAGATAAACGCGTATTTCGACGACGGCGTGATGACCGTGACGTTTCCCAAGCACAGGTAGTCGATCCGAGCCGACACTGCTAAAGCCATCGAGGCCATCGCGCGGCACGCCCGGAGGCGAGCGGGCATTTCAGCTCGCGACGCCGACTTTCGCGGACCTCAACGAACGCGATCCGATCGCGTAACCGGGCTGCACGACCGTCGTGACGGTGCCGCTTGGCACTGACGGATCTTTGACCTGGAACATGGCCTCGTGAAAGTGAGGATCAAACCGGCTTCCGGCCGGATCGAGCCTCTTGACGCCGTGCGCTTCCAGCGATCGCAACAGCTCCTTTTCGGTAAGCTCCACACCCTCGACAAACGTCTTGAAGGGGCCGGCACTGTCGCGCAGCTCCGCAGGAAGACTGGACATCGCACGTTCCAGATTGTCCGCGACATTGACCATATCGCCCGCGAACTTGGTTACGGCGTATTGCCGCATGTCGTTCAACTCACGCTCGGAGCGCCGGCGTACATTTTCGGCATCCGCGAGCGCCCGAAGCAGCCGGTCTTTGAGATCGACATTCTCCGCCACGAGCCGCGCAATGGCCTCATGCACGTCTTCTGCGGCGCTTGGCGGCGTGTCCGCAGCATCTGGCGATCCGGAGGTTGTTTCCCTTGCAGAGTCCTCAGGCATCACCTTCTCTACACCTTGCTCCGCCTGATGAGTCCCTCCTTGAGGGCGGTGTGAGTGAATCTGTCTGCTGTGATGAGGATCGTTGGGCGGGCCGTTATTAGTCATGGCAGCTCTCTTATCTCGCCGTTGATATGACGTTTGAAGGTCGGCCGGACAAGCGGCGTTCTTCGCTCGCCCGAGCCGGCCGTCTACCGCGTACCGCGGAGCTGCAGGCCCAGACCAAGCAGCGTGCAGCCCTGGAAAACCAGGTCGATCGACAACAACAGGCCAAGCAGCCAGAGACTGTTGAGTGGCCAACCTAACAGAAACGCCAATCCTGCGATCGCGGTGAGCAGTCCAGAGGCAAATAGCCAGCCCCAGCCGCGATCTCCCTTTGCTCTAAAGCTGAGCAACAGGCGCATGACGCCGGACGCGATCGTGCAAACGGCCAATATGAGAGTCAAAACAAGTGAAGCGATTGCTGGATCCAGAACGATTGTCGTACCGGCCGCAGCATAGAAAAAGCCTCCCAGGCCCCAAAGAAAGAACCCGCGCCAGTTTTTGACCCTAAACGCATGGACGATCTGAAAGGCGCCCGCGATGATCATCAAGACGCCGATGTAGAAGATCGTTGCGATGGTCGCCAACAGCAGATTGCTGAGAGCTCCGAAGCCCAGCACAATAAAGAGAATGCCCAGGGCGACGAACCAACCCCACTTCCCTCGCGCTTCGGTCATCAATCCCGTGAACGCCCGCCTCGGTTCCGGCATTCCAATTGTTTGCGCCATGATGAATTGCCCAGAGATTGAGTTGTTGGTGACTCGCTGCACATGGGCCGTGCCCCGCGATGCAGACGACGACATTCTTGCAACTGACGACAACGCAATCGACGTGCCAGACCGCAATCGACGTGATTTCAATTAGTTATGGCAATCGATGTCGCTGAAAGGTCATTTTGTCCGGAATCGTTGGGACAAAATGACCGAAGCGCCGAAAGGCTAGCTCGCCGGCACGAGCTTCCACGAAGCAAGAATGTTGCTGGGATTCATGCCACGCCGCCTTTCGGAACGGCCTTGCCCACCACCCCCGTCCCGTTCGTCGGATCACTGCTCGGCGCCGTATTGTGAGGAAAAAGCTCGATCCCTGTCGGGACGGCCTCCACGTAGAGCGACTGACTTGGAAAGGCGAAATCAGATCCCGCCTTTTCACGATCGCCTTGATGGCATACGCCAGCTCCTCCTTGATCTTCAGCCAGTCACCCCAAACCGTGGTGCGGGTGAAGCAATAGACCATGACATCGATCGACGATTCATTGAACTTGTCGACACGTACGAACGCGACGGCTTCAGGAGGATGAACGAAATCTTGACTGCCGAGGATGTACGCCTCGATTGCATCACGGACATCGCGGAGCTGGCCGATCGTCGTGCTGTAATCGAGGCCGATGATCCAGGAAATGCGGCGAAACCTCATCTGCGAGAAGTTGGTGACGGCATTGTCCGCCAAATACGAATTCGGAACGAATACGGGTGCTTGATCGAACCGGCGGACTTTCGTTGTCCGCAGACCGATGGTCTCGACAGTGCCCTCAACAATCCCCTCGGCAAGTATCCAATCGCCGTTTCGAAAGCGCTGCTCGCCAATGATGAAGATCCCGGAGATCAGATTCTTGAACAGATTCTGGGCGCCTAGCGCCACCGCGACGCCGACGATGCCGAAGCTCGCCAGTACAGGCCCGACGTGAATGCCCCAGACCTCCAGGACGGCGGTCGCACCGAGCGCAACGATGATGGCGCGCCCGACCCTGACCGTCCAGCCGATCATGGCCTGACTGAAGATCGGCGTCCGGCCATCCAGAACCGCGCATAGGGGCCCGATCACCTCGAACAGCGCCCAGAAGATTGTGAATGCGGTCAACGAACGATCAATCTGGAGGAGCCCATCCTTGAGCCTCTGATTGGTCAGCACGCATTCGCCGATAATAAATACGGCCAGGACGATCGGAACAAACTGAATCGGCGGAGCAAGTGCCTCGACGATCGTGCGGTTGAGGCCGACCTTGCTCGACGACCAGGAGTGGATACGGGAGACGATAAAGCGGCTGAAAAGCCGCCGGATCAGCACTGCGATCGCGAGAATGACGATCGAAACGATGAAGTGTCCAAAGGTTAGGTCCAAGACGCTTCGCTGCCAGAACGAAAGCACGATTGTCCAGAGCGCGGTCAGTTCGCTATTCGGAGCATGTGTCATGCAGGAACGTGCCAGAGACTGCGGTGCTTTCCGCCGGAACCTGCGGCTCCGCGACAAACGAGGTGGTCAAATGACCGGGCTGACCGGAACTGAATTAACGTAACCACATTCTGATCACGCCCGAGACCAAGCCGACCGCCACAACGCTTGCGATCCAGATCGCGGCCATCCACACGAGCCGTTGCCATAGCGGAATCCGCGCCTGCATCAGTGATACCCTGCGGTGCCGGCCTTGCCGCGAAACACCCAGTACGCCCAGCCTGTGTATGCGAGGATGAGCGGAATAATCACGCAGGCGCCCACCAGCATGAACAACTGGCTTTCGACCGGTGCCGCGGCATCCCAGATCGTAATCGCGCGTGGAACAGCGTAAGGATAGATGCTGATTCCGAGCCCGATGAAGCTCAGCAGGAAGAGTGCTAGCGCCATGAGGAACGGCAACCGCTCGAACTCTCGCTTCAGACTCCAGAAGAAGGTTGCCGCGCAGATCAGCACCAACAGCGGCACCTGGGCCGTCAACAAGACGCCGGGCATTGCGAACCACCGCCGCCAGTAGTCATAATCGAGAAACGGCGTCACCGCGCTGACGGCCCCCAGCGCCAGAAGCGTACCGGCGCCGAGCCAGAAGGCGGCACGGCGCGCGTGACGTTGGCTCGTCCCCTCCGTCTTCCAGATCAGCCACGTTGCGCCGAGCAGCGCATAGCCGATCACAACCGCGACGCCGGTCAGGATGCTGAATTGGCTTAGCCAGTCGAGCCAGCCGCCGGCATAGGCATCATTGACAACGTGGATACCCTGCAGAATTGCCCCGAGAGTAACACCTTGCGCAAAGGCGGCCACCAGGGAGCCCAACCAGAACGCAATGTCCCATAATGGCCGATGCCCTGGATCGCGCCAGCGGAACTCAAAGGCGACGCCGCGGAAGACGAGCCCAAGCAGCATGGCGATCATCAACGGATAGGTGGCCGGAAGGATGATCGCATAGGCGGGCGGAAACGCCGCCAGCAGACCGCCGCCGCCCATCACCAGCCACGTCTCGTTGCCATCCCAGACCGGCGCGATCGAATTCATGGCCTGGTCGCGCTCGTCGCCGACCGCAAAGCTCGGGAACAGAATTCCGATGCCAAGGTCGAACCCGTCCATGACGACGTAGGCCATCACCGCAAATCCGATAATCGCAGCCCAGAAGGTCGTAAGGTCGATGCTGAACATGGCCTCACTCCGCCGCAGTCAGAGGCACGCCGACACTGCCCGCCGGCGTAATGCCTGCGGCGCGCTGCGGCACCTTGGGCGGCTCCTTCTCGCCCGGCGCGGGCGGCTTCGCCATCAGGCGCAGGAGATAATAGGTGCCGGCGCCGAACGCGGCGAAGTACACCAGCACGAAAGCGACAAGCGAGGCCGCCACAGCTGGCGCAGCCAGCGGCGAATGTGATTCCGCCGTTCGTAACAGTCCATAGACCGTGAAAGGTTGCCGACCGACCTCCGTCGTCACCCATCCAGCGATCACAGCGACAAAGCCGGCCGGTCCGAGAACGACGCACGCGCGATGCAACCAGGCCCAGTCGTAGAGCATTCCCCGGAAGCGCGCGAGCAGGCTCCAGATACCGACAGCGAGCATCGCAAATCCAAGGCCGACCATGATCCGGAACGACCAGAACACAATCGGTACCGGCGGCCATTGATCACGCGGAAAGTCGCTGAGTCCCGGTAAAGGTGCATCCGGATCGTGTTTGAGGATCAGTGACCCCAGGCGAGGCACTTCGAGCTTATGATGGACCTGCGCTGTCTCGTTGCTGGGGAAGCCGAAGAGGATAAGCGACGCGCCATCGGGGCTGGGTTCGTAGTGCCCTTCCATGGCGAGAACCTTGGCGGGCTGGTGTTCCAGCGTGTTGAGGCCATGGGCATCACCCGCGAGAATTTGGATCGGAGTCACGATCGCGGCGAAAACATCTTGCGTGCGCCGGCATTGCTGCGGTCTCGCAGCAGATGCCAGGCGCCCACACCGCCAACCACGAACGCCGTCGTCAGATAGGCCGCGATCACGGTGTGAACGAGACGATACGGAAAACTGGCGGTGAAGATGATCGGGATCCAGGATCCGGCGGGCACAAACTGGTCCTTCGCATTGATCGCGAAACCCGCCGGCGTCTGCATCCAGCTGTTCACGGCAATGATCCAGGTTGCCGAGATCAGTGTGCCAAGCGCGACCATGCACGTTGCGAAGAAATGAAGGCCTTTCCCGACCTTGCTCATGCCGAACAGCATGACGCCGAGGAAGCCGGCCTCCAGAAAGAAGGCCGTCATCACCTCATACGCCATCAGCGGCCCGATGATCGGCCCGGCTCGCGTGGAGAATACCGACCAATTCGTACCGAATTGATATGAGAGCACCACCCCCGAGACGACGCCCATGCCGAACACAACGGCGAAGATCTTCAGCCAGTAGCGGAACAGGTTGGCATAAACGCCTTGCCCCGTCTTGAGCCACAACGCCTCGAGCACCATCAGATAACTCGCAAGCCCGATCGAGAAAGATGGAAATATGAAATGGAACGAGACGGTGAACGCAAACTGGGCACGTGCCAGAATCACCGCATCGAGATTGTCCAGCAATGTCCCCTCCTTGCCTCAGGATATGCGTCCCGGCACTTCGTCTCCGGCAGCCGGCCGATCAAGCGGCAACAACTCGCACCGGAATGGACTTGGCTGCCGGCGTCCCGCTGATCTTGTCGTAGTAGTCGAGAGGCAGCAGCGGATTGAGCTCGGGGTAATATCCCGCAACCGATCCGCGCGGCATCGGATAGTCCAACACCCTCAGTCCGCTCACGCGCCGCTGTATGCCATCATCGCTGATCGTCTCGAGCGCAATGCCCGAGCCGTCCTCGAGCCCTCGCGCCGCGCGGTCCTCGGCGTTCATGAACAGAACCATTCGGTCATTGTAGACACCGCGATAGCGGTCGTTGTTGCTGTAGATCGTCGTGTTGAATTGATCGTGCGAGCGAATGGTTGCCAGTCGCAGCATGTCGGGATCTGAAACGGATGCGTTCACTTCCAGACCCGGCAGAAGCAGAAAGTTCGCCTTGCCGTTCGGCGTCGGCCAGACCAGTTCGCGCGGCGGCACGTCGAGGTGAAAGCCTCTCGGGCTTTCGATCCGCTCGGAGAAGTCGCTGTAGATCTCCGGATAGACCTCCGCGATCTTGTCGCGGATCAAGCAGTAATCCTCGCTGTAGCTTCTCCAGTCGACCTTGCTGTTCGGCAACGTCGCTTGCGCGATCCGGCAGACGATTTCCACCTCGGGCAGGAGATGCGGGCTCGCCGGTTGCAACACGCCGCGAGACGCGGTGACGTTTGACATCGAGTCTTCGATCGTCACGAACTGCTCACCGGCTACCGTCCGGATGATCTCCGAACGCGCGATGACGGGCAGCATCAAGGCGTCACGACCATGAACCAAATGTCCGCGATTCAGCTTGGTGGTAATGGCGACCGTCAGTGCGAGCTTTCGCATCGCCCCGTACGACCGTTCGGTATCGGGCACGGCACGAACGAAATTGCCGCCGAGGCCGATGAAGACCTTCGCCGTCCCCGCCTGCATCGCGGCGACGGACTCAATGGTATGATGACCATGTTCGCGCGGGGGCTCGAACCCAAAGACGTCGCGAACGCGATCGAGATAGTCCGGGCTCGGCTGTTCGTCGATCCCGACGGTACGGTCTCCCTGCACATTGGAATGACCGCGAATGGGCGATATTCCGGCGCCCGGCTTGCCGAAATTGCCCTTGAGCAGGAGCAGATTGACCAACTGCTGCACCAGCCGCGACCCCTCCTGGTGCTGCGTGATCCCCATCCCGTAGCAAATGATCGTCGCGCGCGAGCGAATGTAGATTTCGGCGCATCGCCGGATCTGCGATTCCTCAAGCCCGGAGGCCCTCTCCAATTCCGGCCATGTCTGCGCCATCGCGTCGTCCCGGACCGCATCGAGGCCGACGGTATGCTCGCGGATAAACTTCCAGTCGACGATCTTCTCGCCGGATTCCTCGCGTTCGAAAATGACCTTCATGACCCCCTTGAGGAAGGCGAGGTCACCGCCGATGCGGACATGAACGAACTCGCTGGCAATCTTGGTCGAACCGAGCGTTGCCATCTGAATGACATCCTGCGGATCGGCGAAGCGCACCAACGCACGTTCGGGCATCGGATTGACGGCCACGATCGGTACCCCGCGCTTGCTCGCTTCGACCAGATTGCTCATCATCCGCGGCGAATTCGTTCCGGTGTTCTGCCCGATGACGAAAATCGCTTCAGCGTGCCCGAAATCATCGAGGATAACGGTGCCCTTCCCGACACCGATCGAGGGCGGCAAGCCCCGGCTGGTCGGCTCGTGGCACATGTTCGAGCAGTCGGGGAAATTGTTGGTTCCGAACTCCCGGACAAATATCGAGTAGAGAAAAGCCGCTTCGTTGGGTGTGCGGCCGGATGTATAGAATTCGGCCTGGTGCGGACTTTCAAGAGCCCGCAAATGCTTGCCGATCAGGGCGAACGCGTCGTCCCAGCTGCAAGGCACGTAGCGATCCGACGATGAATCATAGCGCATCGGCTCCGTCAAACGTCCTTGCATCTCGAGCCAGTAATCCGGCCGCTCCATGAGTTCGGACACGGTGTGCCGTTCAAAGAACTCTCGTGTGACCCGAAACTTCGTTGCCTCAAACGCCAACGCCTTGGCGCCGTTCTCGCAGAAATCGAGCGTTTTCTTGCATTCCGCGTCGGGAAACGCGCAACTCGAGCACTTGAATCCGCCGGGCTGGTTCATCGACAGAAGCGCGCGCGATCCCTTCGTCACCACACTCTGCTCGAGAAGAATCTTTGCAGTCGCTGCGGCGGCACCCCAACCGCCGGCGGGATGATGATACGTCTTGAAGCGCGGCTTACCGTCCAACATAAATCAACTCCGCAATTTCCAGATCTTCAGTAGGGTCTTCAGCTGAGTGACCTGAATAAGATCACCCGCAGCACGCTGGGCCGCGTTTCCGGCTCGCTTTATCGATCCTGATCGAGGTTGGCGACGATCACCTTGTCGATCAGACCTTCGTTGTGCCGGATGAAGTCGTCGCGCGTCATGCCGGAAGCACGCCACGCATCCTGAAGGCCCGCGTCTCTGTGAAGCCACTCGTTTCGCGTTTGATGATCGATCTTGTGACGTCGCGCGTCCTGCGATCCGTGCGACGCCTTGTCGTGGTCCTTCGACATTGTATCTCCTCATGTATCCTGTCGTAGCTTGGCACACTCGTCGAGGCGCAGATCTCCGCAGTCCAAGAGAGTCTTGAAGCCGCACTCCGCCGATCAGCGCTGCGCAGCGACCTGTTGTGATGGCGTTCGGCGTCCAATTGCGCGCGAGCTCTACGAACAATCGGGCATCGATACTGCTTCGCAGCAGCCATGGATCCGCCGGGGTCAATCAATCGGGATCAATCCCAATTTGCTTCCTTGGCCCACTTGTCGACCTCTTTGCGGACCTGGTTTTTGTCAATGCCGTAGAGATCTTGCAGCTTGCCCTCCAACCGCTCTCTGTCACCGTTGATGACATCAATGTCGTTGTCGGTCAGCTTCCCCCATGTTGCCTTGAGCGCACCCTTTGCAGCCTTCCAGTTTCCTTCGATGCGATCCCAGTTCACTTTCATCTCCTTCTTTTGCCCAACCGTGAAACGTGCATCGAGGAAAGGTTAGCAACAGGCGTGCCAGTCTGAGCTCATCGTCATATCAATGAGTTAGGCGGTCTTGGCTACCGGCAATGGACAATTTGTCACGACAGATTTGGCCAAGTTGTCCGCCGAGAACTGCCGCGCCGGCGCGACGCCGATGCCACCCAGCCTGAACGCGTTACTATTGGGCGTGGGATGGGTTCAGCGCCGACAGACATTTGCCTGACGCAATGAACGACGTGAGCCACGTGATGACAAATGACTTCAACGCCGCTTTCATTTAACCTCACGTGAGTTGAAACTCGTTGATTGTTCGCGCCAATGAGGAAATCGAGATGAAGCGCGCCTTGAGAGATCGGCGACCAATCCATCATTCTCCCATTTTCTGGATCGGTATCGCCTTATGTCTGGCAGCCATAGCCATCTACGTCTGGTCCAATGATCTTTCCTGGCGACCCGCCGCCACCCCACACTGAATCGTTGGAGTGATTAGAGCGCACTTCGCCCTTTCCGGCGGGAGCCGTTACTTTCGGCACCTTCCGTGCCGTTGAGCATTGAATGACATTCGGTACGCCAGCGCGGAGTAAGCGCGGCCCCGGCCACCCTTAGACTACCCCAGGCCGGGGTCGCGCCCTCCACGCGAGGCATGTCGCGTCCGTCTGCGCGACAAGCCCTGACGCCACCGCGCCGTCAGCATGCGCTATGCCACTTGTTTAGCATTACATCAGCACATTCTGAACAGGCTCCATGGGAGCGGGCAGATCGCGCTCACCGAGCAGAGCGAGCAGCTCGCGCTCGAGGGCTCGTCTCATTGCGTCAAGCGGGAGCGCATTCGGCTCCAACCCGAAGGGTGCCTCAAGCTGATGGCCAAGCGCGTCGAGACCGAAGAAGGTGTAGGCGACGAGCAGGACGGGCAGCAGCGTCCACCAATCGAGCGATCCGGCAAGCGCGAACGGCAACGTCACGCAGAAGATCAGCGCGGTCCGATGCAGCAGCAGCGAATAGGCGAATGGCACCGGGGTGGACGCGATGCGCTCGCAACCGCCCTGGACGTCGGAAAGCGCGGTGAGTTGCCCTTCCAGAACGGCGTAGTGGATCGGCTCGATCCGATCCCGCTTCATCAGCATCAAACAATGCAGCCCGATCTGGTTGAGCACGGCATTGGTGGGGTTGGGACCGCCTGAAGCAGCGTCGATCTCACTCCACGGTTTGATTGCCGCCACTTCGTCTTCACCCCGAAGGCGTGCCGTTAGCCCGCAGCAAAAGCCGCACAGGCCGCGGAGCAGGACGCGCCGGTCGTCGTCTTCGAGGGTGGAGATCTGACGCGCGAACGAGCGGCTGGCGATGATCAGCTTGCCCCAGAGTTCGCGTCCCTCCCACCAGCGGGCGTAACATGTGCTGTTTCGGAAGCTCATGAAGACCGACAGCGCTATGCCGATCAGCGTGAACGGAACCGCACTGATGCGCGCGAAGATGCCCGGATGCTCCATGGCAGCAAAAATCGCCAACACACTGATCAGAGCAATCGCGACCAGATGCGGCGCGATCCGCGGCAAGATCGATCCATTGACGGCAAACGCAACGTCCCAGAAGCCGGGCTTGGAGCGCACGATCATTGCAGCCTCCCCGACATCCGGGGCTGCTTCTCATGCCCGGACTGCAAAGCTGCGCTAGTCCGAGTTTCGCTGCCTCGGGCAGGCCGGAGCAGATACTTTGACCATCGAACAATTGGATTGGCTCGGGAAATGCCCGAGAGCACGCCGAGTGTCCAACAACCGGACCTGATCGCTGTGGACATCGATGCTTTGTATCCGGGAGGACTTCCCTGTGACGGAGCAGGGAACGCGGCCGCTTTGTCGAGTTGTAGCATCATTTATAAAGCTGAGTTTGGCTCAGAAATCCACGTCGAACCGATCGAGCGAAACCACGCGGGTGGCGCTGGACTGACGGTTTTCAAACTTGTCGCTGGCGGCGCGTTCGATTCGCGCTCGACGCATAAGGAAGAATTCCTCCGCGCTTGGAATGGGATGAAACCGAACGCGCATCACGTTGAGAGCTCTGCGCGCGATCATGCACGTGACCTCGGAATTATCCTTGTACATCACGAAAAAGATTCCATGACGGTGAACCTCATACTGACCATCGGGATCTCGCGCGAGCGCCATTTGACAGTCCTCAAACGATGGTCGCGCCCGGATCAACCCGGACCGAGCGGCCATACGATCATTGACCCGATCACTCCCAGAGCAAAGAGCACGCCAAACCCCAAGACGACGCAAATTCAATGAATTAGAGCGCGATGGCCGCCTTTAAGGCAGACATTTTGTCCCTTGCGGCGGACAAGTTGGGACCAGGGGCCTCTCCGAGGCACCTACCGTCGGCGGATTGTCGATGCCTCGAGGAGGGTGGCGCGACTGCCGAACCCAAAGCCCGTGAGGTCGCTTCATAGATCTCGAACCATGAGAGTTGCATCGACGCCCCTCCAATTGGTGCGATCGGCGGTCGACCATCCGAGCCGCGCATAGAAGCCGGTTGCCTCTGACGTATAGAGGTTTAGCCGCGAAAATCCGCGCTGCCGCGCTTGATCCTCAATCGCCCGCACCAAGATGGTGCCCACTCCTTCATTGCGATGTTCGGGGACAACGAACAGACCTGTGAGCCATGGTGCGACATCGTGATTCGGCTCGAACTCGGACTCAACCAAAAGGCAGGCGCCTATCGGCGCACCATCTGCTTTCGCGACGAGCAGCACGCCAAGGCTCCGATCGGCAGCAAATTGTTGCAATGATCTTAGCTCTTCCTCGAAGGAAGTACGAAGCATTGAAAATGAATTGACGCGCCAACGCGCGCAGATAGCCACTTCGATCGCTCCTGGCTCTGCGGTGAGTATTCGAATATCTGTCATCGCAAAACAATCAACTTCGTGACGCGATCGAAAGCGTTCCGAGCAATAGATGGACCATTTCCGGTGTGCAACAATGCCGGCGATCCAGAAGGAGCATCGAACGACAACGGACAATCTGTCTGTGTTGTTATGGACAACTTTTCTATCACCTTTGCGTGGGGCGCCCTGCTCGCCGCACTCAGTGAGTCAAGGCACGATTGCGCGACATGAGATGTTCCGCCAGATTGGAGCAAGCGGCTGATCTGCGGACGAAGTCCGGACAGATACTGCGCCAAGCGACACATTGCTTATGCAACGGACTTGAAGAGACTATCCTGGTTCGACGAGGGAGGGGCCGCCACCGGTCACGTCGGAAATCTTGGCAGGACTTCAGGCGACACGTTCGAATCTTCGAGTTTTCGCTGTTCCGAAGGCTGGAAGCGTCTGGGAAAAAATCCAGACGATCCTGTCTCGACGCCATGCCAAACCGCCAAGGCTCAACGGTCCGCCACGGCAGGATCGCCTTGAAGTTCGCCGAAACCTGCGGGCGCGAGCGAGCCGGCCAATCCCGGATCGCGAATACGATTTCCGACGCTGATCCGTTGTCGCGCGCCCACATTCACGCACTTGCATAAATGGCCATGCCATTGAATATTCGTTGCGCGACTTGCAACGATCAGGACCATGCCGATGAATGCGAAGCTGGAGCCGCGCCGACTGCACTATTTCATGGAAGTGCTCAATAGCGGCTCCGTGCGCGGCGCCGCCGGCGCGCTCGGCATGGACGCCTCTGCGGTCAGCCGGGCGCTAGGCCTGCTCGAGAAGGAATGTGGCGCGCGCCTGCTCGAACGACGGGGCCGCGGCGTCGCGCCGACCGACGCCGGCCAACTGCTGGCCGCCTACCTGCAGCGCCAGCAGGGCGAACGACAGGCGCTGCTGGCGCAGATAGACAGCATTCGCAAAGTTGAGTCGGGTCATATCGATCTCGTGACGGGCGAAGGTTATGTCGACTGGCTGGCCAAGAGCAGCCTGTGCCGCTTCATGCAAAGCCACCCGAAGATCACGATCAGCCTCGACATCGGCAGTACCGACGAGATCGTCCAGCAAGTCGTGGGAGAACGCGCGCATATCGGCGTCCTGTTCAATCCGCCTCGCGACGATCGGCTGCGCTCGCATCATTCGCAGCCGCACCCGATCAAGGCTATCGTACCGCGCGGGCACCCGCTGACCCAGCTGGGCCGGCCGCTCAGGCTCGCCGACCTCGCGCCCTACCCAGGCGCCGCGATGCATCCGAATTTCGGCCTGCGCCAGCATGTCCAGGCCGCCGAGATCAGCGAAGGCGTTCGCCTCAATTTCGCGTTCACGACCGCCTCGTTCGATGCGCTCGCCCATTACGTGACCGCCGGACTTGGTTATGCGCTGGCGTCGCGCCTTGCGATGACGGAGGCTGATGCCGCCAAGGTGGTGGCGCTCCCGATGAAGAACGCGCTGCTGCATCGTGGCCGCACCCACGTGGTCTCCCGTCAGGGACGCACGCTGCCGCCCGCCGCAATGCAGCTGCTGCGGATGATGGTCGCCGAGATGCGGTCACCGGGAAGCGCTGCGCGGTAGCCTCAGGCAGCTGCGCCCTTTCGATCTCAATCGCGGCGCGTCGCTGTCGGAAACCAGACTCCGACCTGCGGAGGCGCACGAAACGGCTTCCAGCTGCCCGCCGGCTGGGCGAGGCGATCGGCAATCACCCACAGCGCCGGCGCGTGAAAGCCAAGCCCCAAATGCGTCGTGTTCACTTCGACGTTCTCGCGCTCTCCGCCCTCCTGCTCCAGGCAGGCGCGCCACGCCACCACGCCATCGGTGCGGGTATAGATCGATGTTGACGGCACAGGAATCGGTTGCGCGAGGCGGCTGATCCGTTCGGCCGTCGGCGGCTGGTATTTCTGGCCGGTCAGAAGCCGCCAGATCGCGCGAACATTGCTCGCCCCCGGCGCCGCGAAAGGACTGCCGAGCGTGATGACCATCCGCACCGCCGCGGGGATTTGCCGGGCAACCTCGCGCGCAATGATGCCGCCACGGCTCCAGCCGACCAGGCTGACCTTCGAGCCGCCCTGCTTTTCGAGTTCGAGGACTCGCGCCACCACGGCGGCGAGGTCAGCATCCGGCGCGCGCACATTGCGGCCGCGGCCCCATCCATGAACCTGATAGCCGAGGAACTCGAGGAACGAGCGGATGGCCAAGGTCGACCGGTCATCGGCGCCCAACCCGGGCAGAACCATCACCGGATGGCGTTGCCCCCGCGGCGCGGTCGCCAGAAGCGGCGCCGCCACGGCAAGCAGCGCCGGGAGGTCGAGAAAGCCGCGCCCTTCCGCGGCAAGCAGCGCGAGCGAGGGTGGTTCGACGGTCTGCTCGTCACGTCCCATGGGTAGCGTCCGTTGTTGATGGTCAAGAATGGCCCGTGCAGCCGTGCATTGCCGGCGAGCACGAGACGTCAGTTCGGCGGTGCGGCCTTTCCGAACACACCGCCGATGGCCCGCAACAGCCAACTCGGCTGATACTTGATCCATTGGGCCGCCAGTTCATTGGCAAGCCCTGCGGCATGCACCGGCTTGCCTGCCATGCAGGCGCGGTAGCCCTCCTGTGCGACGGTCTTCGCATCCATGATCATCATGCTCGGCATGTTGCCGAGATTGGTGCCCTGGACCATTCCGGTGTTCGTCACGCCGGGACACAACGTCGTCAGCGTGATCTTGCTGCCACTTAATTCCTGCGACAACGCCTCGCCGAACGACAGCACATAGGCCTTTGACGCGGCATAGACCGCAAGATTCGGCACCGGCATGAAGGCCGCGGCCGACGCAACGTTCAGGATCCGTCCACTGTTGCACTCGAGCATCGGCGCGAGGAAGAGACGGGTCAATGCCGTCATGGCGACGACATTGACCTGCAGCAGCCGCAACTCATCGTCGAGGCCGATTGCGCCGACGCGTCCTTCGAGCAAAAGGCCGGCATTATTGACCAGCAGGTCGACCCGCACGCCGGCTTCCATCAGTGAATCGAACACCGCCTGCGGCGCCGCTGGCTCGTTCAGATCGGCGGCCACGATGGTCACCTTGGTGCCATGACTTGCCTTGAGCTCGCGCGCGAGCTTCTGCAGCTTGTCGCGGCTGCGCGCCAGCAGCACGAGGCTGAGGCCATTGGCCGCGAGCTCGCGCGCGAGCTCGAGCCCAATGCCGCCCGATGCTCCGGTCACCAGCGCGCATTGACCTTCATTTCCGCTCACCGACATGAGGCGCCTCCCTTCGTTGCCAGAACGGTTCTGCGCAATCCACGAACGGCGCGTGCGACAAGCCGCCGCCGCGCCAGCTCGGCGGGTGCACCGCCGCAGTTCCGGTCGGCAGCATATCTGCGCGAGAACCGTTCGATCGCCCGCAACAACAGCTGGGCCTGCTCGAACTGGTCGGCCGACTCCTTCACCTCGCCAAGCGACTTGCGCAATGGCTCCAGCACCTCGATCCGGTCGGGATAGCCGGACAGCCGGGGGTCGCGACTTTGCGTCGCCGGCATCACATCACCGACCGATCCTGGCCGATCGCCTTGACGACGGCGAAGGCGACCGCATCGACCGGCTGCAGTCCGTCGACGGTTCGAAGGATGTTTCGCGATCGGTAGTAGTCGACCAGCGACGCGGTCTGCTCGTTATAGGCGTCGATACGCAGCTTGAGCGTCTCGTGATTGTCGTCGGCGCGCACCGCGCCACCTTGCGCTCTCGCCTCGCGGGCCCGCGTCTCGATCCGGTCCAGCAACACCGTCTCGTCGGCCTTGAGCTCGACGACATGGTCGATCGCAAGACCCTCGGTATCGAGCAGATCGTCGAGGCCGACCGCCTGGGCCATCGTTCGCGGGAAGCCGTCGAGCACAAAGCCATGCTTGGCATCGGCTTGCGAGATGCGTTCGATCAACGCGGCGATCACGAGCTGATCGGGAACGAGCCCTCCCCTCACCATGGTATCCTTGACTTTCCGTCCGATACTGGTGTCCGCGTCAACCGCAGCACGCAGCATGTCGCCGGTCGAAAGGTGCGGTATGTCGTACTCCTCGACCAGGCGCTTCGCCTGCGTTCCCTTGCCCGCGCCAGGCGGCCCCAGCAGAACGATCCTCATCGCATGTGTCCCAATATTCGCTCGATCACCGGCAGCATTCCCGCGGAGCGTCGAGCGACCCGGCTCCGTGCGGGCCGGGCCGATCGTTTCGTCCTCACGCCATCGCCAGGCGCGCACTGGGCGCAGGCCGCATCGACAGCAGCAACAGCAATCCCGACAGCACGTAGAGCGCCATGACGAAGTACATGCTGTAGATGTTGTCGCCGGTACTCCGCACGATCAGGCCGTTGATCGAGGGGCTGATGGCCGGGCCTAGGTTTCCAAGGCTGCTGATCAGTGCAAGCCCGCCGGCGGCGGCACCGGTGGAGAGGTATTCGCTGGTCAGCGCGAAGAACAGCGGCGTCGCCGACGCAATGCCGATCACCGCAAAGGACAGCGCAAGGATCGATCCGACGAGGTTGCCCTGCAGCATCGTCGTGATGAAAAGGCCGAACGCGGCGATCGCGACGCAGGCGGCATAGTGCCAGCGGCGCTCGTGCCACTTGTCGGAGTGACGGCCGATCAGGATCATGCCGATGACGCCGGCGGCATTCGGGATCGCGGCATAAACACCGACAAGGAACAAATCCTTGACGCCCCAGCTCTGGATCAGGGTCGGCATCCAGAACACCATCGTGTAGGTCGCGCCGAGCAGCAGCAGATAGACGAACGACAACACATAGACCTTGGGGTCCTTGAGCATCTGCCCGAACGTTCCCGAGGGTTCGCTCTCGATGTCCTTCTCATCGTGCTGGAAGGTGTCCTCGAGCAGGGCTTTCTCGTCCTTCGAGAGCCACGCGGCCTGCGCGGGCTTGTCCTCGAGCAGGACGTAGACCAGGATGCCGAGTATCAGCGCCGGCAGACCCTGGACGAGGAACAGCCACTGCCAGCCATGAAGGCCGCCGGCACCGTCGAAATACTTCAGGATCGAGCCGCACAAGGGACCGGCGATCACGGACACGATCGTTGTCGCCGACATGAAGGTGGCGATCACCTGCCCGCGCCGCGCCGACGGATACCAATAGGTGAAGTACAGGATTACGCCGGGAAAGAAGCCGGCCTCGAACACGCCGAGCAGGAACCGGACGACATAGAACTGGAACGGCGTCGACACGAACATCATGGCGGATGCCGCGAGTCCCCACAGCACCATGATGCGCAGCAGGGTCTTGCGCGCGCCGATCCTCTCCAGCAGCAGGTTGCTCGGCACCTCGAACAGAAAATATCCGACGAAGAAGATGCCCGCGCCGAGACCGTAGACCGCATCGTCGAACGGTAATGTCTGCTTCATCTGCAGCTGCGCGTAGCCGATATTGATGCGATCGAGATAGGCGATCATGTAGGCGATCAGCAGAAGCGGGATCAGGCGCCAATCGATCTTCGAGAACAGGGATTTATGCGCCGGACTTTCCAGTACCGACAGCGATCCCTTTGCGGCGGGTGGGTGCATCCTGGTTTCCTCCAAATGTTCTTTTGATTCCGGCGCCGGGCGGGAGACCGCGGTGGCGTCCCGACTCCGGCGATGTGAAGCGTTGAAGGCCTCCGCGCCTAGCTGGCCCGGCTCGCCTTGTCGTTTGCGGCGGCCGGTGGCACCTCGTCGGTCTGGATGACCGTCACCGACGCCGCGGTCGCGGATGGCGCCTTCGCTTGAGCCGCAGGTTGCAGCTCGACGATCTCGGCCTCGACCGACGGCAGAGCCTCGATCTCGCGCAGGGCGGCGCGCAGGTGCTCAATCATCTCGTAGGACTCGTCCTGCGAGAGCACGCGCCGGCATGCGGTCAAACCGAACTCAAGCAGTCCCGCATAGCTGTGCACCGTGATGTTCAGCGCGCTGCCGTGATAGGGGATCGAAACCGGGAAATAATGCACCATCCGTGCGCCGGCCATGTAGAGGTGCTGCCCCGGTCCCGGCACGTTGGAGATCAGCACGTTGCCCGCTGCCGGCATGCGGCTGGCGAGGTTGGAGCGGCCAAGCAGCGAGGCGAGCCCCGTCATCAGCCACGGCGACCCCGTGATCGGCACATCGACGCCGAGCACCGGCTTGAGCTCGCGCACGACTGCCTTGGCCGCCTCGGATGACGCGTGGATTGCCTTGAACCGGGTCGGCAGGTCATCGATATCGGTCGCCAGGTCGACGCGTACCGCCGAGACCTGGTTGTTCATCGCCTTGTCGCCTTCGGCACGCAGGCTGACTGGCACCATCGCGATCAGGGCTTCCTTGGGCAGCAGGCCGCGCTCGGCGAGAAAGCGTTGCAGCGCGATGCTGCACATCGCCATGACGATGGTGTTGACGGTGCCGCCGACACGTTTGCCCAGGACCTTGATGTCGGCAAGCGGCAGCGACATCGTGCTGTAGGAGCGCTGGTTGGTGATGGAATCGTTGAACACCGTCTTCGGAGCCAGTCCAAGGCTGAGCGAGCGCTCCCCCTTCTGTGAGCGCTGGCTGGCCATCACGGTGGCGGCGGTGCCGAGCGCCTTGGCCGCCGTCGGCAGCAGCTCCGCGAGCTTGCGGTATTGCTGGGCCGCATTGTTGGCCGCCGCCTGCAGTAGCTCGGTCACGCCGAGCTGGTATTGCCCGGAGGCGCGCTTGCGCCGTGGCGGCGGCACCTCGCGCATCTTGGGCGAGACATCATAGAGCACCTTGGCGAGCTCCACACCGGCCTTGCCGTCGACGCCGCTGTGATGCGCCTTGGTATAGAACGCGACCTGGCCGTTCTCGAGGCCATCGATGACATACATCTCCCACAGCGGACGGCTGCGATCGAGCAGCGAGGCATGCAGCCGCGCGACCAGTTGCTCGAGCTGCGCCATGGTGCCTGGACGCCGCAAGGTGACGGTCCGCACGTGATAATCGAGCTCGATATCATCGTCCTCGGTCCAGACCGGCTCGGCGAGCTGGAACGGCATCTGCGCCAGTTTGCGGTTCAGCAATGCCGAGAGATGGAGACGCTTGCCGAGCATCTCCTTGACATCCTCGTAGTAGTCGCCCTGATAACCCTCGGGGAGATCGAAGATCATCAGGCTGCCGACATGCATCGGCGTCTCCGGCGTTTCGAGATGCAGGAACGATGCATCCATGCTGCTGAGTTGATCCATTCTTCCCTCCCTTGACGTTGTGACGGCGATCGCCGTCTTGATGACGGCGTGCCGATATCTGGCGCGTCGCGGTCATTGCCCAGGCGCGACACCTGTCCGCCGCGGCCGATCCGGTTCGCGCAGGCGATCTCAGGCCTGCGCCCGGGCGACGCGCTCCTCCTCGTCGTACAGCTCCTTCTTCGATAGCTTTCCGACCGCGGTCTTCGGCAGTTCGGCGCGGATTTCGAGCGCCTGCACCATCTCGTGCTTGCCGAGCTTGTCCTTCAGGAACGCCTGCAGCTCTTCCAGCTTGAACGGCTTGGCATCCGCCTTCAGCTTGATGAAGGCCTTCGGCGACTGGCCGCGATACTCGTCGCGGATGCCGATCACGGCGACCTCCTCGACCGCCGGATATTTGTAGATCGCCTCTTCGAGCACGCGCGGATACACGTTGTAGCCGCTGCACAGCAGCATGTCCTTGGTGCGGTCCACGATGAAGATGAAGCCATCCTCATCCATGTAGCCGACGTCGCCCGTGCGCATGTACCCGTCCGCGGTAGTCACCTCGGCCGTCGCGTCCGGCTTGTTCCAGTAGCCCTTCATCACATTCGGGCCCTTGATGCAGATCTCGCCGCGTTCGCCGAGCGGCACATAGCTGCTGCTGTCGTCGACATTGAGGAACTTGATGACGATTCCGGGCATCGGCATGCCGCAGGAGCCGGCCTTGCGCATGGCGCCATGCTGCGCCGGCGTGTAGGTGCCGCTCGGCGAGGTCTCGGTCATGCCCCAGCCTTCGCTCAAATTGCAGCCGGTGATCGAGGCGAATTGCTGCGCCACCTCGAGCGGCAACGGCGCGCCGCCGGATCCGCAATATTTCAGCGCGCGCAAGCTATGCTTCGGCGTCTCCGGATGGTTGATCAGCGCGGTGAACATGGTTGGCACCCCGCAGAAGACACTGACCGACTTGGTCGAGATTTCCTCCAGCGCGGCCTTCGGATCGAAGCGGACATGCTGGATGATTTCCGCGCCCATCAGGACGCCGAACAGCACATTCACAGAAAGCGCATAGATGTGGAACGGCGGCAACACTGCGAGGAAGCGCTCCTGCCCGTCGACCAGCACCGGCGGCGAGCCGGCCGTCGTCGCCCGGTACTGCTGGCACGCGCTGGTCAGATTGGCGTGGGTGAGCATCGCCCCCTTCGGCAGCCCCGTCGTCCCGCCGGTGTATTGCAGCACGGCGATGGTCTCGCGCGGATTATCGATCGGATAGGCCTGGTAGACACCATCATTGTGCGTCAGCTGGCCGAAGCTGATGTGATGATCGTCCCAGGCGACGTCGCTCAGCTGCTTGGCCGCCTTCATCTGGTTGACGACGGTGTCGGGGTCAGCCGTGATCTCGCCGAGCGACCCGACCACCAGCTTCTTCAATCTTGTCTTGCCCAGCATCGCCGCCATCTGCGGATAGAGCGAAACCATGTCGAGCGTGATCAGGATATCGGTCTTGCTGTCCTCGATCTTGTGTTCGAGCACCTTGGCAGCGTCCAGCGGCGAATAGTTCACCGCCGTGCCGCCTGCCTTGAGGATGCCGAAAAACGAGATGATGTAGTGCGGCGTGTTGGGCAGATAGAGGCCAACATGGACGCCCGGCTTGACGCCGAGGAGCTGCAGGCCCTTGGCCACACGATCGGTGAGCCGCCCGAGCTCGGCATAGGTGATCCGCTTGCCCATGAAATCGATCGCGGGACGATCCGGCCATTTGGCAACGGCGTCGCCCAATATCTTCTGCACTGGTCCGGGAGCTATCTCGACGTCCCAACGCACGCCGTCGGGATAGGATCGGATCCAGGGCATATCGTTCATGAGATCTCTCCCTTCTATGGTCTTGCGGATCAGACGGCGGTCACGCCGCCATCGACCGCAATGGTCTGGCCGGTGATGAATGCACAGGCATCGGAGGCGAGCAGCGCGGCGACGCCCTTGAGGTCCTCCGGGCCACCCTCGCGATTCATCGGCGCCATATGCGCGGTCGCGCTCTGGTCGAGCTGTGCGGTCATCTTGGTCGGGAAATAACCTGGCGCGATCGCGTTGACGTTGATGCCGAGCGGCGCCCATTCATTGGCAAGCGTGCGGGTCAGGTTGACGACCGCGCCCTTGCTCGCGTTGTAGGCCAGCGTCGGGGTGCCTTCCGGATAGCAGCCGGTGAGGCCCTGGATCGAGGCGATGTTGATCACTTTTCCGCTCCGCCGCGGTACCATGCAGCGCCGGCCGACCTCCTGGGTGGCGACGAAGATCGCGGTCACATTCAGGTTGATCACCTTGTTCCAGCCGTCGAGCGTATGCTCGATCGTGGCGGCGCCCCAGGACGTACCGGCATTGTTGACGAGGATGTCGATCGGGCCCAGCGCGGCCACGACCTGCTCGATCATCGGCGGGATTGTCTCCAGCCTGCCCATATCGCACACCACCGGAAGCGCCTCGATGCCAAGCCCCTTGAGGTGAGCAGCCGCGGCATCAAGCTCATCCCGCTTTCGCGCGGTGATCGCGACCTTGGCGCCGAGTTCGCCCAGCACTTCGGCGATCTGAAGACCGAGACCCCGCGATCCGCCCGTGACGAGCGCAACGCGCCCCGTCAAGTCCTGCAACTTGGCCAGACTCATGGCTTTCCCCCGATGGTTTACGCCTCACACGCGCAGCGCTATTTCGGCTGCAACAGCTTCTGAAGGTTCGCGAAGTTCTCCTGCATGCGGTCCTGCATGACCTTCCAGGCGTTGTTGCGCGCCTGCGCTTCCAGCTGCGACAGCTCGCGGAAATCCGCGACCGCCTTCTCGACCTGCTGCTTGGCAGTCTCCGTCTGCTTCGTCATAGCTTCACCGCTTGCGAAGCCCTGCATCGCCGCCTGCCACTGCGCGAGCGTCTCTTGCAGGATCTCGTTGCGCCGGCTGACCAGCGCCTGGACGCCTTCGTAGGCCTGTCTGTTGGCCTCAACCAACGCCTCCATGTCCTTGCGCTGCCACTCGACCAGGGCAGCAATATCGAACCCGGGCAGCGTGAACTTTTCGGCCATTTTCTTCAGGTCCCCGAGCCACGGCATCGCTCCCGTGCCGGCTGTGTCGGATTGCCTGTCATCGGTCCCCATCGACGTCCTCCTTGCGGTACTTGGCTGGCGGCGGCGAAACGCCGTCCCGTGGACTGCGCGTCAGGCGGCCGCCCAGCGCGGCCGGAACAGGGCGGCGCTGTCATCGGCTCGATCCGGATCCGGGTACACCATGCCGCGAAGACCGCTGCGGTCGAATGGCGACCATTCATCCTCCCCGAGCGCGAGGCGGTCCGCGATCGCATAGAGCACGGCCGGATTGTGCCCGAGCCCGCAATGACTGCCTTCGACCTCGATGTTCTGTGTCCGCTCGGCATGCTGCTCGCGGCACCCCCACCACGAGACGATGCCGTCGGTGCGTGAGTAGATCGCCGTGCTCGGTACCGGCGGCGGCAACTTCATGATGTCCCTGTCGGGCCAGTCGTCGACCTGGCGCTCGCTCAGTATCTCGTAGAGACGCCAGGCATTGCTTGCCTTCGGCTCATTGGCGAACGGGCTGCCGAGCGTGATCACCTGGCGGACCAGATCGGGCGCGCGCCGTGCAATCTCGCGCGCAAACACACCGCCGAGGCTCCAGCCGATCAGGCTGACCTTGCGACCGTATCGCTCGGCGAGCTCGGCCAGCCTTGCGTCCATGGCAGCCTCGACGCCGGGACGCGGTCCGCGATTGGGTCCGAGCTTCCAGCCGTGGACCGCATAGCCTTGCGCCTTCAGGTAGGCGCGCAACGGTCGCGTCGAGATATCGCTGGCGGAGAGCCCCGGCAAGACGAGGACCGGATGTCCGTCCCCGCGCGGCGCGCGGCGAAGCAGCGGATAGCTTGCGAAGAACGCCTGCAGCTCCCAGATCCCGCGCACCTCGAGCGCGAGCAGCAATTGCGACGGCGGCGCAGAGCGGTCGACGACCATATTCATGTCAGAATGTCCCCTCCCGGATCACGCGGTGTGTCCCGCACGACCCGACATTTTATGATTACTGCCCGGCGCCGCGAGCGGCGCCATGCAGACCCCGATCGCGCAACCGCGCATCTTCTTGGTCTCAAAACGCTATCGAGCAGGTCAGACCCGTAAAAGGTGCAATTGGCCCGCTTGACCGGTTAGTTTGGGACATCCGCCAATGAATCTTGCGCGCCTGCTGCGATGCCTGGCGCCCGGCCGTCGCGGAAGTCCGACGGGCTTTTGCCGGTCCAGCGGACAAAGGCGTGGCGAAAGTTCGCCGCGTCGCTGTAGTCAAGCCGCGCGGCGATCTCGTCATTGGTCATTTGCGTGTTGCGCAGATAACCGACCGCGAGCTGCATGCGGACCTCGGAGACGATCTGCCGGTAGGTTTTCCGCTGCAGCTGCAGCCTGCGGCGGAACGTCCGTGGATGGATTGCAAGCTCCGCCGCCATCGCCTCGATACTTGGGAAGCGGCCGGGATGCTCGACGAGCCGTCGCCGGATGTCGGCAGCAAGACCGTCGTCCCGCGCGACAGGATCGAGAAGCTGATCATAGATTCGGCCGGCCATCGCCCTGGTCATCTCGTCGGGGCAGACCGCCGGACGGTCGATCCAGGCAGTGTCGAATTCCAGCGCGTTCCTGCGCTGGCCGAACTCGACCGGACACTGGAAGATGCGGTCGTAGGTCCCGGCGTGCGGCGGCGACGCATAGGCGGCGCTCAGCTTCGAGAAGCGGAACGAGTTGCCATAGACGTCGCGGCTCAGCGTCTGATAGGTCGCAAAGGCGAACTCGAGCGCGAACCGATAGACGTCATCGGCCGGATCGCGCGAAAGCAACGGCTCGAGCAGACAGCTCACCGTATCGCCCTTGCGGGTGAAGTCGATGTCGGCGACCGTTCCGAGGATCCGACCATACTTGGCCGCAAAGTCAATGACTCCGGCCCGCGTCGGGCTGCTCAGCATGGCATAGCCGTACATGCCGTAAGCCATGACATGCATTCGTTCTCCGGCGCGAAACGCGATCGCCGGATTCCGTGACAGCCGCATCGCATTGCGAAATACCGTCTCGACCTGCCGGTAGGAGACACGTACCGACGAATCCCTGAGGTCAGCACGCCTCAAATTGGTCGCGCCGAGCGCGCGCGACGCTGAGATCCCCTCCTCGGCCAGGACGTGCACCACCGCCGCGATCCGTTGCGGCGAATAGAGACACTGCAGGAGATTTGGTGACGGGTGATACACGAGCGTCCTCGTCCGCCTTCCGCGCCTGCTTCGGGTCCCGCAATCCGGTGCCCGCAAGCTGAGGTGAGGCTAGTCAGCCGGACCGGGCAGCAGAAGGTTCGATTGGTCGCGTTTGCAGGTGAGTTCCGGACAAGACCGGCCAAAAGAAAGACCGCCGAGGGAGGGCGGTCCAGGTTGGGAGAACGCGATCGCGAGCGCAACCACGGTGCCGAGCTTACGCGCGCTTCGGTCGCACAAAAGGTTCGATTGAACCAATTTGGCGGTGAACTCCGGACACAGCTGGCGAAGCCGCCCAGATATCTCGGGGTCAAAGACCCTCCTCGCCGCGGAATTCGGATGGATTCCTGCCGGTCCAGCGCGAGAAGGCGTGGCGGAAGTTAGCCGCGTCGCTGTAGCCGAGGCGGCTTGCGATCTCCTCATTGGTCATGCGCGTCTTGCGCAGATACTCGATCGCGAGCCGCATGCGCACCTCGGAAAGCAGGCTGCGATATGAGGTTCCCTCCGCCTCGAGCCTGCGCCGCAGCGCGCGGGGATAGATATCGAGCTGTTCGGCGATCGCCTCGATGCTTGGGTAACGACCCGGCTGCTCGATCAGTATCCGGCGGATATCGGCAGCAACGCCACCGGCGCGATTCACCTCGCCGAGGATCTCCTCGCACATCTCCCGCGCCATGGCGTGGGTTCGCGGATTCGCCAGCGCCCGTGGGCCGTCATTGCGTATGTATTCGTATCCACAATGATGCTGATTGAACAAAACCGGGCACCCGAAGAGATCACGATACGCCGCGGCGGACGGCGGCGGCGTATAGTCGAGCAGCACGCGCGAGAAGCCGAAGCCCTGGCCCGAGCGGTCGCGAATCGTCGTCAGATGCGCGGCCAGTTCGAACTCGACCGCGAAGCGATGCACACTCTCGGTCGGATTCGGCCAGTGCATGGGCTGGAACGTCGCCACCACCGTCTCTCGATCGTATGAGAGGTCGAAATCGCAGAACGGCCCCACCACACGGATGTATCGCGCAGCGAAGTCGCGCGCCTCCGCGTGCGTTGCACTGCTCAGCAGCGCGTACCCGTACATGCCATAGGCGGTGACATGCATTCGCGCTCCCGAGCGCAGCGCGATAGCCGGGTCGCCTGCCAGCCGCAGCGCGTTGCGGATCACCGTGTCGAGCTGCCGATACGATATGCGCGTCGTATGGGATTCGAGCTGGCCGATCGCGAGCCCGGTGCCCTCCAGAACCTCAGATGGATCAATGCCCTGCTCACGAAGCTCGGCCGCGATGGCTGCGATCGAATGCGGCGGGAATATTCGCTGCGCGAAGCCGGGGAGCATTCGACCCGGCGATTGGCGTAGGTGCGACTCTTGCCTAGTCATTGCAACCGCATGTCCCTGGCATTCCGCGCATTCCTGCTCCACGATTGACGATCGGTCGAACGTAAGCCCGATCCCGTACGCGACGCAATAATCGCGTATCCACGCGCGCGCGCCGCAACCCGCGTCCGGAAGTCACCCGGTCGGCGGTCCAATCGCACCTTTCTCCGTTTGCCGAGATCGCTAGGCTCGCGACGCCTTGCTCGACAACCGGCACGCAGCCGGAGGCGGTACGGACCACGGCAAGCGCCAACAAGGGAGGAGCGGATGCGACGGGAAGACGTTCTCAAGCAGCTGACGACACCGATCGGTGCCCCGGCATTTCCCCGCGGACCGTTCCGCTTCAACAACCGCGAATACCTCAACATCCTGTATCGCACCGACATCGAGGCGTTGCGCGCAGTCGTTCCCGAGCCGCTGGAGATTGACGATCCACTGGTTCGCTGGGAGATCATGCGGATGCCCGACACCTCCGGTCTCGGCGACTACACCGAATGCGGCCAGGCCGTCCAGGTGCGCTATGGCGACGAGAAGGGCGAGTACCTTCACGCGATGTACCTCGACAACCTGCCGGCGCTGGCATCGGGGCGCGAGATCAGCGGTTATCCCAAGGTAATCGGCAAGCCGAAGCTCTATGTCGATTCCGACACCCTGGTCGGCACCATGGACTACGGCAGCTTGCGCGTGGCCACCGCGACGATGGGTTACAAGCACCGCGCGCTGGACCTCGAAAAGGCAAAGGCCGAGATCTGCGTACCGACCTTCATGCTGAAGATCCTGTGGACCTATGACAGTCCGAAGCCGGCGGGCGAGCCGCGCATCTGCGAACTGCTGCGCTCCGAGATCACCGACATCACCGTCAAGGGCGCCTGGACCGGCCCGGCCCGGCTGGAGCTGTTCGCCCACGCATTGGCCCCGATGGCCGATTTTCCGGTGCGCGAGATCGTCGCGTGTAGCCACATCATGACCGACTTGACGCTGTCCCGCGCCAAGCGCTGCCACAACTATCTCGATCAGCCGCGATAAGCGGGCACGTCGGAGGAAGCCATGCCATCATCCGCAGATCGCGCCGCGGCGCTCAACCGCTATCGCAATGTGTGCGTCATCGGGGCCGGTGTCATCGGCTCCTCCTGGGCGGCGCTGTTTCTCGCACACGGGCTCAATGTCGTGATCAACGATCCGCAGCCCGGCATCGAGGCCACGGTCAAGGACGCCCTGATCAAGATCGGGCCGACATTGCTGAAGCTCGGCCTGCCGCATGAGGGATTGGAGCGCAACCTGCGCTTCGAGCCGGACCTCGCGCGCGCCGTCGCCGGCGCCGACCTGGTGCAGGAGAACGGGCCGGAGAAGCCCGAGTGGAAGCAGCAGCTCTGGGCACGAATCGAGGCAACGGTGCCGAAACATGCATTGCTGCTGTCGTCGAGCTCGGCGCGGCCGGCCACCGAACAGGCGAAAGAGATGAAGGATGCAAGCCGGCTGCTGGTCGGCCATCCTTTCAACCCGCCGCATCTGATCCCGCTCGTCGAAATCGTTCCCGGCGAGCGCACCGATCCAGAGGCCACCGCCGACGCCGTGGCGTTCTACGAGGCGCTCGGCAAGGTGCCGCGCGTGCTCAAGAAGGAAATCCAGGGCTTCGTCGCCAACCGGCTGCAGCGCGCGATCATGCGCGAGGCCTGCTATCTCGTGCAGGAAGGCGTCGTCACGGTCGACGAGCTGGACGACGTCGTCACCAGCTCGATCGGGTTGCGCTGGGCGGTGAACGGGCCGTTCAGCTCGTTCCACATGGGTGGTGGACCGAACGGGCTGGAATCGTTCTTCCAGCACCTCGGCAAGAACATGGCCGCGTCGTTCAAGGTGATTCCGCAGGTCGATCTCGACGAGGCGCTGCAGCGCAAGATCATCGACCAGGCCGCGGCATCTTTCGGCAAGACGCCGATCCCGCGGATGGAGCGCGAACGCGACGACACGCAGGTGGCGCTGCTGCACGTGCTGGCGGCACGCAACGGCAGGAACGGGACATGACCGGCTCACCCGCAGGCCTGCGCGCATTCGCAGACAGAGGCGGCCGCCACGTTTCGGAATAGGCCGACCTGGCCGACGGACAACAGCTGATCCCGGGCATCAAGCGGAGACGAACTCACATGAGCATCTTCGAAGGTTTGAAGGTCATCGACTGCGGCAGCTTCATCGCCGCGCCAACCGCCGCGACGCTGCTCGGCGACTTCGGCGCCGACGTGATCAAGATCGAACCGCCCGGTGCAGGCGACGCGTTCCGTCAGGTGCCGAAGCTGCCGGGCATGCCGAGATCCGACCAGCCCTATGGCTGGCTGCTCGACAATCGCAACAAGCGCGGCCTTGCGCTCGACCTGTCGAAGCCCGAGGGCCAGGCGGTGCTGCATCGCCTCGCCTCCACCGCCGACGCCTTCATCACCAACTATCCGCTCGCGGTCCGCAGGAAGCTCGCGATCAGCTACGAGCGGCTTGCCGCGGCGAACGACCGGCTGATCTACGCCTCCTTCACCGGCTATGGCGAGACCGGCGACGAGGCGGGCAAGCCCGGCTTCGATGTCACGGCCTACTGGGCGCGCTCAGGCCTGATGGACATGGTGAGGAGCGACGCCAGCACGCCGCCGGCGCGGGCGCTGGCCGGCATGGGCGATCACCCGTCGGGCGTTTCGCTGTTCGCGGCCGTCGCGGTGGCGCTGTATCAGCGCGAGCGCACGGGACGCGGCACCCAGGTCGGCTCCTCGCTGCTCGCCAACGGCGTCTGGTCGAACGGCATCATGGCGCAGGCGGCGTTGTGCGGGGCGACGTTCACGCCGCGGCCGCCGCGCGAGAATCTGTTCAATGCGCTCGGCTGCTACTACCGCTGCCGCGACGGCCGCTGGCTGCTGCTCGCGATCGTCAACGAGCAGCGCGACTTTCCGACCGTGGCGAAATGCCTCGGCCTCAACGACCTGCTCACTGATCCGCGCTTTGCCAAGCAGGCCGATCGCTTCGCCCGTTCCTCCGAATTGATCGCCCTGTTCGACGCGGCATTCGCGACGCGTGACCGGGACGAATGGCGGGCCCGCCTCGATGAAGCAGGCATCGTCTTCGAATGCGTTGCCGAGATGGGCGACCTGTCCGCCGACCGGCAAATGCTGTCGGCCGGCGTGCTGGTACCGTTCGAGAACGACGAGATGCTGACCATCGACAGCCCGTTCTTTGTCGACGGTGCAACCAAGGTGAAGCCGCGCAAGGCGCCCGCGGTCGGTGAGCACAGCACGCAGATCCTGCGCGAGGCCGGCTACGATGACGCGGCCATCGCCGAGATGCGCGAAAGCAAGGTCCTGGCGTGATGCGCTGACCGCAAGGCGGCGCCTGCCGCCCTCACCGCACGCACGAGAAAAGGCCGCGCCTCGAATGAGAGGCGCGGCCAGTCTCGAGGCGCCCGAACCGGGGGGCACCACAGCGGCGGTGTGGCGCAGCTGAGGTTCGGAGGACGCCCCCGAGCAGAAGCGATCAGCGCCCGACACGCTTCCAACTCCCTGACGAGCCATCGCATTTGCCGTCGATGGCCAATCTATGCATCGAGTTCGACCACGAGGAGGTTCGACGAGGCCGGTTCGGAGGTGACTTATGGACAGCGTGGAGTAACGAGCGGTCACATACAGCGCTGCGCCGACCGCACGGCCTTCACACCGGCGAAGAGACCCGGAAATCGGATGGGCTCTTGCCGGTCCAGCGGATGAAGGCATGCCGGAAGTTGGCGGCGTCGCTATAGCCCAGCCGGCTCGCGATCTCCTCGTTGGTCATCGCGGTCTTGCGCAGATATTCCATCGCTAGCCGCGTCCGCACCTCGGCGAGCAGCTCACGATACGATGTATCTTCCGCTTCGAGCCTCCGCCGCAGGGCACGCGGATGCATCGACAGCCGCTCGGCGATCGCTTCGATGTTCGGATACCTGCCGGGCTGCTCGATCAGGACCCGCCGGACATCGGCGGCGATGCCGCCTGCATGATTGACCTCGGACAGCACCTGCTCGCACATCTCGCGCGCCATTCCGTGGGTGCGGGAATCCGCCAGCGCCACCGGACCGTCGGCCTGAGACAGCTGATATCTGTACTCGTTGCCGCGCTGGCGAAACTGGACCGGGCAGTCGAAGAACATCTGGTAGGCGTCGGCATGCGCCGGTTCACCATAGGCAAGGGAAATCCGCGAGAAGGAGAACGACTCGCCCGCCAGGTCCTTCATCGTCGTCAAATGCGACGACAGGGCGAACTCGGCCGCGAAGCGATGCACGTCTTGCGTCGGATTCGGCCAATGCAACGGCTCGAACGCACAGACGACCGCCGCGCCGTCATACGAGTATTTCGCATCGCACAGCGGGCCGACGACCCGAAGGTATCGATTGGCGAAGGCGCGCGCATCGTCATAGGTCGCGCTGCTCAGCAAAGCATATCCGTACATTCCGTGCGCGGTCACGCGCATGCGCTGTCCGGCGCGGAGCGCAACCGTCGGTTCGTTCGACAGCCGCAGTGCATTGCGAACCACGATGTCGATCTGCCGGTACGAGATACGCGTCGTATGAGCTTCGAGCTGATCCTCGGTCAAGCCGGTGCCCGCCAGCGCCACGGACGATCGAACCTGTTGCCTGCCGAGCTCGGCGATGATGGCAGCAATCAACTGCGCCGAATATACATGCTGGTCGAAATCCGGCGGCAATTGGCATTCCGGCACAGCGTCTCGCAGGCGCCTTCCAGCGCTCATGGTCGTCTACCTCCTTGGACCTAAAGTCTTGCTCAAATCGAAATCATTCGCAATGCCGGCAGCAACTGGCCGGCTTCCCCTATCCCCAACCTTGGGACGGCGCGCGGATCGTATCCAATCATGCCGAGTTCGCTATCGAGGTAATTCGCCGGCACCGCCGTGCTTCAGCATTCCACGACGTTCACCGCGAGCCCGCCCAGCGATGTCTCCTTGTATTTGGACTTCATATCCTCGCCGGTCTGCAGCATCGTCTTGATGACGGCATCAAGCGATACATAGTGCTTGCCGTCACCACGCAGCGCCATTCGGGCGGCGTTGATGGCCTTGACGGCGCCCATCGCGTTGCGCTCGATGCAAGGGATCTGCACCAGGCCCCCGACGGGATCGCAAGTGAGTCCGAGATTGTGCTCCATCCCGATCTCGGCAGCGTTCTCGACCTGGGCCGGCGCACCGCCGAGCACGGCCGTCAGGCCGCCTGCGGCCATCGAACAGGCGACGCCGACCTCGCCTTGACAGCCAACTTCCGCGCCGGAGATCGAGGCATTCGCCTTGTAGAGCATTCCGATCGCAGCCGCGGTGAGCAGGAACGTCACGACGCCGTCGTCGGTCGCGCCCGGACAGAACTTGACGTAGTAGTGCAGCACGGCCGGGATCACGCCGGCGGCGCCGTTGGTCGGCGCAGTCACGATCCGTCCGCGTGCTGCATTCTCCTCATTCACCGCCATCGCGAAGGCGTTGACCCAGTCCATCGCCGCCAGCGGATCGACGCTCTCGGTGTCGCTATTGCGGGCCGACAGTTCGCGGTAGAGCGCCGGTGCGCGACGGCGAATGCCCAGCGGCCCGGGCAACGGTTCGGCCGCGCCGGCATTGTCGATTCCGAAGCCGCGGTCGACGCATTGCTTCATCGTCTCCCAGATCTTCAGGAGGCCGGCGCGGACGTCCGCGTCGGTGCGATGTACGCACTCGTTGGCGAGCACCATGTCGGCGATCGAGCGACCGCTCGACTGCGCACGTGCAACCAGCTCGGCGCCAGTGCCGAACGGATACGGCCAGACCGGGAGCTCGGCGCCTGCGCCGCCAGCCGCGTCGCCAAGGCCACGCTCGATCACGAATCCGCCGCCGATCGAGAAGTAGTAGCGTTCCGCCAGCAGGCTGCCGTCGGCCGCGAACGCCACGAGGCGGATTCCATTGGGATGTTCCGGGAGTGCGCTGTCGGGCTTGAACACGATATCGTGCCCGCGCCGAAACGGGACCGGATGAACGTTGAGCAGCCGCAGCTCGCCGGAGCGCCGGATGTCCGCAAGCTGCGGAGCCACCTCGGCCGGATCAACCGTATCGGGCTTTTCGCCGAGCAGGCCGAGGATCACGCCGAGATCGGTCGCATGCCCTCGCCCGGTCGCGCCCAGCGAGCCATAGAAATCGGCGCGGACCCGTACCGTTCTGGAAAGCAGGCCATCGCGCTCGAGCGCGCGGACGAATTGGCCGGCCGCGCGCATCGGCCCCACCGTGTGCGAACTCGAGGGGCCGATGCCGATCTTGAATATGTCGAAGACCGAAAGCATCAGGCAGCAGGCAGTTGTTGCTTGACGAGCTCGACCCAATACGCGGCGCCCATCGGCAGGATGGCGTCATTGAAATCATAGTACGGGTTGTGCAACGGCGGATCATTGGCGGTCTCGCCCGCGCCGATACAGATGTAAGCGCCTGGGCACTCCTGCAGCATGAACGCAAAGTCCTCCGATCCCATCGCCGGCTTGATGTCGGTTTGCACCTGTTCGACGCCGACGAGGTTTGCGGCGGCCGACGCCGCGGCATTCGCTTCGGCGGGCGTGTTGATCACTCCCGGATAACCTCGCATGTAGCTCAGATCGATCTTTCCGCCATGGGTTTGCGCCACGCCGGCGCAGACCTGCTTCATGGCAGCCTCGACCTGATCCTGTATCTCGGCGTCCAGCGTTCTGACCGTACCGCGCAATGTGACGGTTTCGGGCACCACGTTCCAGGTGTCGCCGCCATGGATCTGTGTGACGCTCACGACGGCGGCGTCCATGGCACCGATGCGGCGGCTCACGATGCCTTGTAGCGCGGAGACGAGATCGGCCGACACCAGGATCGGGTCGATGCCCTTCTCCGGCGTCGCGGCATGACAACCGCTCCCGGTCACGACGATCTCGAACGTATCGAGGAAGGCCGTCGCAATGCCGGTCCGGATCGCGAATTTTCCTCGCGGGATATTCGGAATGTTGTGCATCCCGTAGACCGCGTCGGCGGGAAACATCTTGAACAACCCCTCCTCAACCATCCTCTTGCCGCCGCCTTCATTCTCCTCGGCGGGCTGGAACACGAAGTGAACAGTGCCGCGGAACGGCCGGCGGCGGGCTAGCTGTACGGCGGCGCCAAGCAGCATTGTGGTGTGGCCGTCGTGGCCACAGCCGTGCATTTTGCCGGCCCGGGTTGATTTGTGGGCGCGGTCCCCCAGTTCCTGTAGATCAAGCGCGTCCATGTCGGCGCGCAGCGCGATCGTCGGGCCTTCGCCATTCTTCAGCGTTCCGACCACGCCGGTGCCGCCGAGGCCGCGATGGACCGGAATCTGCATCTCCATCAGCGCATCGGCCACGAGCTGGGCGGTGCGGTGCTCCTGGAACGCGGTTTCCGGGTTGGCATGGATGTCATGGCGCCAATCCAGCATGCGGGCACAGATATCGTCGGCGATTCCAAACTTCTCTGACATGCGTTGGTCCATCTGTTCGTGGGTTAGCGATGGAAGAATTCGGCGATCAATGTCGCACCGAAAAACGTGCCCGCCGCAGCCGTCAGCGAGACCACCACGATACGCCAGCTCAGCTTCCTGAAGATCGGAAGATCCTTAGCGACCGAGAAGCCGGCGAGCGTCAGCACAGGGGTCGTGAAGGCGAGGAAGTTCAGCTTGTCGACCGAGCCGATCATCGCGTTGGAAAACGGCAGCAGGCCGGGAATGCCGAGCACAGTCGTGACCACGACCAGGACAAGGATGTGCGGCACTTTCGGCAACAGACGGGCAACGACGTCGACCAGCAGCACGACCGCGAGCACGACCAGGAGACCCGCCCCCGTGTCCAGCAGCGGAACCTTGTAGGTGAGCGAATTGCCGATCAGGACGCCGCCGGCGACGGTGATCCAGGCCAGCAGCGAGTCGGAGAAGCCGAACGTGCCGTGCTTTGTCTCGCTGGCGCTGGCGATCGAGGGCCCGAGGTCTTCCGACGTGAAGTTCGAGAGCCGGCCGAGCACGGGCTCCAGCCTGTCGTACAGCCAGGAGCACGCCGGTAGCGAGAAGAACAGGGCGAAATAGAAGCCGAGCACGGCGGTCATCAGGTTCGCCGCCGAGGCGATCGCAATCAGTTCTTTCGCTATCTCGGGAGGATTGTGGCCGTTGATGGTGCCGATCGCGGCCGCCATCATGCTGCCCGAGCCGACGCCAGCGCCCATCGCGAGCGACCGCGGATCGAAGATGTGCAGGCTGGCGACAAAGCCGGCCAACAGCGCGATGAACAACGCACCGAGCACGGTGCCCGTGATGTACTCGGCCAGCACGCCGCGCCCCTCGGCGGAGTTCATGCCGTATTTCTCGCCGATGATCACCATGTTGCCTTCACGGCCGATCGAAAACGTCGCGCCGACCGCTTCGCGCTTGACGCCGAGCAGGAGCGCAATCGGCAGGCCGAGGACGAGCGTGCCGAAGGTGTGCCCGAGCTCCTGGAAGATCAACGCCCAGCCTGCCTTCTGCACCTCCGGCAGCGCGCCGCCGACCGTGAATGCCATCTTGATCACGAACAGCAACAGGCCCGCGTTGAGCAGTTGTCCCGCATAGGTCTGCAGGCTCGGCCCGATCCGCGCGGCGGTAGGTAGATAACGCGCTGAGAGGCTCCATGCGGCCGCAATCAGCAGCGCCCACACCATCGGTTGAAGCAGCACCTTGCCCGGTCCGATCTGGAACTGGACGATCCCGACCGTCTCAGCGACGGCAACGATGATCAGAACGGCAACGAACAGCGTGAGCTTGCCGGTGCTTGCGGGATTGACCGCCGGGGCGGCCAGGTCTGCGGAAGGCGAAGAGGTCGATGTCATGATGCTGGACACCTTGGGAAAAGGATTGCGAGGCAATGCGGTGAACGGTGAACAACCTGCCCGCGCAGCATCAGGGAGAAAGCAGCTTGCATCAATGATCGTGTCATCCTATTTCCGTTGCATTTTTTGCAACGTTGGCAGAACGCAGATCCGACCGGCGAAAGCCGGCATGACCGCGACCGTTGCCGTCATGGATGCAAACGGTACGAGGACGGCGAAGCGATTCCTCGGCCAGTCCTCGTGCTACTCGATCGCACCGGGCGCACCGCCCGGTTCGAGCTTCTGCACGTCCGCCACATTGACGCCAAGCACGACGATGTCGTGCGTCTTGCCCTGAAGGTCTTTCACCTGATCGCGCAACAGCGCCTCGGCTCGGAAGCCGAGTGCCTCGAAGATCGTGATCGCGCGGGTCTGGTCCGACGTCATCTGCACGGTCAGGCGTTCCAGGCCCATCGACAACGCGAGGTCAAAGGCCTCATTGGAAAGTGCCCGTCCGATGCCGGTGCCACGTACATGCGAGGAGATCACGGTCCTGATCTCGCCGACATGGGCCGACCACGACATGGGGTCCCGCACGATTGTGCCGCACCCCACCACGATGTCGTCCTTTACCACCAGCAGGCTGACGATCGAGCCGCGCTCGATCTCCTTGATCCATGCCGACAGCACCTTCGGCTCACGGATATTCCGCGGCAGGAAAAGCATGTCGTGCACGGCAAGCGCATTGGCAAATTTCCGGACGGCGGCCTCGTCGGCAGGCCCCATCAACCGAAACTCGACGTCCCCGCTCTCGAAGTTGACGCGACGCGGATAGGATCGCATCTTGATGGTCCTCATGCAGATCACTCGCTCAATCGAAATCCAGACTTCGCCGCAACCAATTTGCGGGCTCTGCGGCGTTTCTTCCTGCAGTCCTGCACGCGAGAGCCAGATCAAGCAAGCCGAGCGCACCGATGTCCGAATATAACCCCTGAGACGGCCTGTTTGCACCTTTCCGAACGACGATGAGCACAAGAGCTTGTTGCCAATGACCAATACAAACCCTTCCAGGGACATCGACGAACGTCCGCTTCACGAGATGCTCCGCAACCATGCCCGCGAGCGGCCGGAAAAGCCGGCCTGCATCTGGTATGGCCGTGCCATCACGTTCCTCGAGCTCGATCGCGCGAGTGATGCATTCGCGGCGCGCCTGCAGCAGCTCGGCGTCGCCAAGGGCGAGCCGGTCGCGCTGTTCATGAACAACTGTCCGCAATACCTGATGGCGCAATACGGCATCCAGAAGATCGGCGCCATTGCCTCGCCCTGCGGGGCGCTGAACAAGGAGCACGAGCTCGCCTACCAGCTCGACGATCTCGGCGCGCGCGTGATCGTCGCGGCCGAACCGCTCTTGCCGATCGTGGCTCAGGTCCGTGACAAGACCAGGCTCGAGCATGTCTTCGTGGTCCGCTACCCGGACCTGCTGCCCGAGCGGCCGCCGATCGGCGTTCCCGACGAGCTGTTCGCATCCGGCTCCGGGCCGGCCGGTACGGCCGGCGAGATCGAGGACTTCCTCGCCGTCACCGCAAGCGGCGCGTCGCCCCGCGATGTCGCGATCGACATGAACGATACGGCGCTGATGATCTACACGTCGGGCAGCACGGGTCGGCCCAAGGGGGCGATGCTGTCCTATCGCAACGTCATCTTCAAGACGGCCGCGACCGTGACGTGCAACGGGATCGGCGCCGAGGACGTGCTGCTCTCGATCGCGCCGCTTTATCACATCGCCGGCATGGTGATGGGCGTCAATGCACCGGTCTATGCCGGCGCGACGTCCGTGCTGCTGTACCGGTTCGATCCGCTCGTAACGGCCCAGGCGATCGACCGCTATCAGGTGAGCTGGTGGTACAGCGTCGCGCCGATGAACGTCGCGGTCACGCAGCTCCCGAACATTTCCGACTTCAGGCTGAAAAGCCTCCGCGTCAATCCCGTGACCAGTTTCGGCATCGACTGGACCGAAGCGCTTGCGGGGCAATGGCAGGCCGTCGCGTCGAACTGCGAGAGCTTCGAGGCGGCGTACGGGCTGACCGAGACCCACACGGTCGACACTTTCATGCCGCGCAACGCAATCCGCTGGGGCACGCATGGCAGGCCGGTGCCCGGCAACGAGATCCGGATCGTCGATCCCGACTCCGGCACGGACATGCCGGCCGGCGTCCCCGGCGAAATCGTGATCCACGGCCCGGGCGTATTCAAGGGTTACCGCAATCGTCCCGACGCGACCGCGGAAGCGCTGCGCAATGGCTGGCTACACACCGGCGACATGGGCCGCCTCGATGCCGACGGCTATCTGACCTTCATGGGGCGCTTCAAGCAGATGATTAAGGTCTCCGGCTACAGCGTCTTCCCGGAAGAGGTCGAGTCGATCCTGAACAAGCACCCCGACGTGGCGGCGTCGGCCGTGATCGGCGTGCCCGACGCAACCAAGGGCGAAGTGGTCAAGGCCTTCATCGTCCTGGCGCCGCGCGCCGAGCTGGACACCGCCCAGCTCGCGGCATGGGCGCGCCAGAACATGGCGCCTTACAAGGTGCCGCGCGATGTCAGCTTCGTGACCGAGTTGCCGCGCTCACCGGCCGGCAAGCTGTTGCGGCGGCTGCTCAAGAACTGACGCAAAGCTGCCCGACCGGCCGATGGCGCGCGCTGGAAATCCCGATCAGCTCATGTCCTAAAATCACTCCCAACCTGGTCCGACGGCACCTTTTCGGGGCTCGATACCCATGTTTGGCATGCCTCTTTGACCCGACGATTCATCGGCAAAGACCAAATTGCAGCCTGCGACATGTTCAGTTACGACGACGAAAGCTCGAGCATCAAGTACCGGCGACGTATGAAACGGATGATCGAAGCGCTCAGCAGAGAACTGACGCTGCAAGGCATTATCGGTAAAGGTCGCGGACTGACGCGTCTCCTGGACAGAATGAAAGACTTTCGTGCGCCGAGCGACCTTGCCGGCCGCCAAAGAACCGGCACACAGACCCTCGGCAGATAGGCACTTCGAAGACTGAAAGCTGTCATCTTGTTGGTATTGCTGTTGGTATCCGCAGCAATCGGCAGCTAAAACTATTGCAAATTCAATTCGTTATGCCATTAGGCGATTGCCGGCCAGGGGCACCATTCAGCGCAGCCGTAGCCGACAAGCCATCCGCACGAAGGCTCGCCCCGGCGTAGCCCGAAGGGCGAAGCCGAATCCCGCCGCTGGGCGCCATTCGCGTGCGATCCAGGCCGTAAACATTCGAAAGACCTCCCCTTTAGCTAGAGGGGGCCGGTTTCCTGCCGCGTCCGAGCGCGAATTGACCGACCGGGCCCTCCACGTGGAATTCAAGCCCCGTCATTTTTGCAAACAGATCGATGTTGCAGGTGCCGATTGCGCAGCCACCAAGGCCCATGTCGGTCGCCGTCAGATAGAACGTCTGGATCAGGTTGCCGACGTCCTTCAGGATCAACGAATATGCGATTGAGCTGTATTTCCAGGAGATCCGCCCAAAGCGCGCGGCGATCGTGATCAAGACCTGCGGTGGACCGGATGCGTCCATGGCAAACTCGGCCGCCGTAGAAAGCGCTTGGAGTTGTTGGGCGGAGGTGTCGATCGCGACAAGCGCGTGGCTGCCCGCGTCATAGTGGTAAAGTCCACGTGCAAGCTCCCCGCAGTTCAAGACCGCCAAGTATAGTTCCAGCTCATACGCGCCGCCTGCCGACGGATAGGGTCTTGCGCTGTAGGTGACCTCGGGACCGCCGTCAAAATCTGCGCCGATCTTCCATTCCGACAGCACGCGGGCTGTCGTGTCGAGAAACTGCGCGAGCTCGGCGAGCGTGACCGGATGCTGGTCGTCGAAATCTCGTATTGAATGGCGTTCGCGCAACAGCTTCGCGAAGTGCGAGACCGACCCCGACGTGGAGAATTTGCCGAGGTCGATCTTCTTGCCGGGCCAAGGCGGGCGCACCGCGGGTAGCGGTGGAACGACGCCCGCATGGGTGAACGCGCCGCCAACTGGATTGGTGTGCCGGCCCTCCGTGCTCCTCGTATGAAACACGAGATCGTGGAAGTCCCAGAGAACGAGATTGCCGTCGCCTTCATTCACCCGAAGGCCGTCGCCGTCTTTCGCATTGAGCCTAATCAGCATCTTGCTGTCGAGCAGCAATCCGAGCAGATCGAGGTTCGCGGAGGCCGCATGGCGGCGAAGCTCGCTGATCTTCTGAGGCCGCGACAGGGCAGCGAGGGTGGCAGCGATGGCGGGATCGAAAATCCGAAACAGCGCGCCGGCGCGCGGTGATTCCAGCACCATCTCGCTGCCGCGCCGGCGCAGATAGGCGAAGCGCGACAACACAATGGTATCACCGCTCCCCAGCTTTGCGCGTTGTGGCCAGTATTCGGCGACCTGCGGCTCGATGACCACGAGGTCTTGCTCGTCACGCGGAGAGCATAAGCGGTATTCGAGAAGTCCATGCCCTGCCAGTCGCCGCACGAGGGCATGAACCTGCCTCGCGAGGACGCCTTTGCCCGCAAAGGAGGCGAGCGGCAGGCCGCTGGTGAGATGTCCCGCACGGTCGACCGCTGCCGCGCTGAATTGTCCCAGATTGATCGAGTAGCCGCCCAAACCTGCAGCGATGCTTCCGTCCGCCTGCATGTGAAGGGAGCAACGACCGTTCAATCGGGCGACGATGACGGGTGCGATCTTCCTGAGCTTCGTTTTCCGGAAGTTGCGCAACGAGCCAGCCTTCAGGTGTGTGGAAGGAATGGCGTGAGCTCGCTTTCCAGTCGCGGACGATTCAGCAATCCGAGCTTCATCGGAACATCGTAAAGTCGGCCGGGCGCGAAGCGGCGATAGAAATGTCGCAACCCCGGAACGAGCACTCTGACGACGGGCACCTGGACATCGGGCCGCGTCTGGTCGAGCACGAGGAAATCAAATCCCGCGCCGGTGGCAATCTCGATGCAGGCATTGACCTGGTCGCGCGCGTTGTCGTGAACCTTGAGGCTCGGCGCCGACGGCACGATCGGATTGTCGCTGGGGATCAGGAACGGATAATCGTCCAGTCGCAGCGGCGTGACACCGTCCAGCGTCGGCTTCTCGCCACTTCCGCCGCCCATCATGCCAATCGACATGAACTGGGTCAGTTCGGTGAGGGAACGCAGCAGGGCTATGCGGCGATCGAAATGCGAGCCGGAACCGAATTCGATATTTTCGTGTCCGTTCTGCATCCAATGAATGATCGCCACGTAAGAGGGAATGCCGAGATCGCTGGTGATGTCGAGCACCCAAAGCCTGCGCCCCGCATCGGCAAGCTGGGCTTGCAGATCCCGCACATAGGGATCTTCGAATTGCGCGAGGTCGACTTCTGCACGTTGCAGCCGGTTGTACCACCAGATCGCGTAGGCATCGCGTTCGACCAGTTCGAGGAAGCCTTGAACGATGGCTTCCTCCCGGGTGTTGCCGGCCGCGCATCCGTTGGAATCGGTGTGGAAGCCGCCATAGAAGAAGTACAAGAGGCCCGTTGGAAGATGTTTGAAACGCTTGTCGCGTAACGACCAGACCGGCGACCACTCCGTCTTGGTCGAGGGATCGAGCGGCTCAGGCACCAGATGTGAATCGTCCGGCTGCGAGGTATGTCTGTTTTGAAACTGCGCGTCGCTGAAAAGCTGTACTTCGTTGGGAAGAAGAGCGTCGCCGGGAGCGAAATCGACAAAGCGGCGCTTCGTCCTGATCTCGTCCCCCTGGAAAATACCCGAATAGCGCTCGATCGCCTCCATCAACGCGCTTGCCTCGCCCTGCTCGGCTGTGGAGCCCTTGCCGAAGCTGCCGCCGCTCAATCCGGATCTGAGCTGGTCGACGTTCCAGGCCGGCGCCGAGAAATTGTGGTAGGCGAAAAAATTCGTGTTCATCGGCAGATCGGCCTCGATCCGCTCGAGCCGTGAGACGACGCCGGTCAGCGGACTGACGTGCTTGCGGAACCGTGCTACGGTGGCTCGCGACGTCACGGCGCGATAACCGCCGCTGGTCATGACGAGCTTTCCGCCCTCCGCGATCTCGATCGGCGCTGCCGCCCGGCGCGGACTCTGCAGCTTCCTGCTGCCGCAGGTAGGACACTGCGGGCGTCGCGCGACGTAATGCTTGGCAATGACGGCACCGGTCAGGTCGAAGCTTGCGATGTGATCGCGCAGATCGGTACGAAATCCCGAGGCAATCGCTTTTGCGATTTCAACAGCAGCGAAGTGGATGCCGATTTGTCCGACGGCGTCGCCGACCAGGGGCGATACGGCGACCACCTGCGCCGCTCTGCGATCGAGAAATCCCTTGATCTCCCGATTGCGTATCATGCGATCGAACAGGCAAGTCCAGCAGGCGCTCTCGCCCGGCTTGAACACGGGTCCCACCAGCGGAAACACGCCGGACGGCTGCGCCAGCAGCCAGGGCGTCCCATCGCCAAAGCGCTTTCCGTTCAATTCGACGAGCCGCCGGTCGAGATAGTCGTTCGCCAGTGTGATCGTGAGCTTGGGCGACCGCTTGGTGATCCGAACACCGAGCTTGCTCAAGGCCGCGGCAAGTTCGTTGGCGCCTTTGACATCGATCGCTTCGACCCGCACGGGGCAATCGCGGAGATTCTGTTCTGCGACCTCGGGGGGGAGGCCGAGACTCGCCCAATATCCATCGACGGCGCCTGCGAACGCGTGCGGCGCGCCGCTTACAACATATCGGCGCTCCAGCAGCCGCCTGATCGCTTCCTCGATCTTGTCGGCGGGAAAATTCTTTGAGAGCTGCCGAACGATCTCTGGTGCAGCCTTACCATTTTTGCCGATCGCCGCGGCCACCGCACAATAGAGATCACCATGCAGGAAGAATTTGCGGTTCTCGGAGTAGAGGCAGACCACATCGGGAGGAATCACATAAGCGGTAAAGTTCGGCGCGAATCGCAAAATGCCCTTGCGGCTCTGCCTCGCGGTGCGGCTCTTGCCATTGACTGTCATCGGGGCGGCACGCTGATCCTGTTGCTGTCACTTCCGATCGCCGGCGCGCGGCGAACCATTGGCATTGCGCGACTTGTGCGCCGCGTTCGGCCACCGGCGTTCTGCGAGCAATTTGGATCACACTCGCCCACCGTCGGCAAGCTGATCAGCCAGGCGCGGCGAATGCATAACGAAGCAAAAATTTGGCCGGGTCGTTCGGGCGCCCGGCCAATAAAATCGCGACGTGTCGACGCCCAGCGCTAGCACCAGCGGCAGCGGCCCCAGGATGCACAGCAGCCTGCGCATGTGACCAATGGCACGCCTACGCCGATCCAACCAACGCCGCAGCCGCCACATCCACCGCAACCGACACCGCAGCGGCAGCCTCTGCAGGCCCTGCATCCTCCGCAACCCCTGCAGCCTCCGCAACCTCTGGCGCCTCCGCAGCCACGGCAACCACCGCATCCCCGCGCGAGCAGCACGCGGCCTCCGACGCTTTCATCGTCGATGAGATTGAGGTGGAAGGTGGCGAGACTGACGTCGGCGAGTTCTTCCTCACTGAGCGTCGTCATATGGCCCGGCGCGAAGTTCGGCTTGTGTTGAACGTCGCCGGAGGGCACGGCGGAGGCATATGCACTGCCCGCGAGCGAAAAAGTCAGACCGGCTAATCCCAGCGCCGGTACCGCGGCGTTGGTCGTTCGCTTCTTTCTCGAAGCTTGCTTCGCCCGCTGCATGGCCGCATCCTCCCAGTTTGGAAGAAAGGACTTCCGAAGCACCATCTTACGCCGAGCGAACGAGGCAGACAAGAATTACGATATACACAAAATGTAATAGAGCTCGTTCTGATTGCATTCATCTTCATGAACGATATCGCGCAATTTGGTCGATTAAATCGAGAATCCGCGCCCGTGGAGCGGATTGCAACGGGTGCAATTTGATGCAGTGCGCAATCGTCGGTCCGCTTGAAGGGGAAATTAGCTTGGTCGATCAACTCGGACGCTTCGCTTGGTATGAGTTGCTGACGACGAACATGTCGGCAGCAGCTGATTTTTATGGCAAGGTCATCGGCTGGGCGGTGGAAGATGCGTCGACTCCGGAATTCGCCTACACGCTGCTTACTGCAGGCGACGCCCCGGCAGTTGGACTCATGCATCTCCCGGAAGAAGGGCTGCGATTGGGAGCCAGGCCGAGATGGGTCGGCTACATCGCCGTCGACGACGTGGATGCGAAAGCCGTGCAGGTCCGCCGTCGTGGGGGCGCCATTCTGATAACGCCGACCGCCAGCAATATTGGCCGAATTTCGGTGGTCGCCGATCCGCAAGGAGCGACGTTTGCATTGGTTTCCGGGCCGACATATGGCCAACGGCAGTCCGGCGGATTGGACGAGCCTGGACGCGTGGGCTGGCACGAGTTGCTGGCTGAAGACCGGAACAAGATCTTCCCGTTTTACGGCGAGCTTCTTGGCTGGCAGAAGGCTCACGCTGAAACCGGGCCGGCCGACCTGTACGAATTGTTTTCGGCGGCCGGCCAGACGATCGGCGGAATGCTCACCAAACTTCCGAGCGTATCGCAACCCTGCTGGCTCTATTACTTCAATGTCGACGACATCGGTGCGGCTGCCAAGCGCGTTGATGCTGGCGGAGGCCGGGTCCTCCAAGGTCCAATCGAGTTGCCCGACGGTTGCTGGATATTGCGATGTGCCGATCCCCAAGGGGCTCTATTTGCGCTACAGGGAGCTTGGGATCAGAAAGGCACTGAGCGACCCTCCGCCTCGGAACTCAATTGGTCCGCCAGGTGGGGTGATGTCGCTTCGCAGGGCAAATTGGTCCTTCACAAGACCAAGCGATAGGTCGGAAACGTTTCGACCTTGTCCGCAGCAGAATTATACAGGTATTTAAATTAGGTAGATTGCGCATTTGTATTCTGAATGGTGCACCACGCTTCGCCTTTGCAGGCTTCGCGTGGCGCGGCAAAGGCGAAGCGTGTCCGGCGAAGCTCGAGCAACGCGAAAGCGAAGACGGACTGTTTACAATCACCACACCGCACTGACTCAAGATCGGCAGCCGATCCTAGGCTGGCCGGCTCGACAACGCGTCGCTGTCCGAGAGCACAACCGCGGTGATCAAATTAGCAGCCATTGCGCGGACCAAGCCTGACGTCTTCGGCAGTGTCGCGGCCGCCTGACGGGACGTACCGGCCATATTTTGGCCATAGCCCGTTTCTTAAACGCCTGCGCGGGCCATGCCCCGCCTTCGTTATGCGTCGCCTGACCGATGCGGTCGCTTCGCAAGCCAATCGCAGATCATCGCTGCGCTTCCCCCCACAACATGGATGGTCTGCCAACAGCAAGAAGGACTTTGTAATGCGTAAACTTCTCGCCGCTGTGGCGGTTCTTTTGGCGTTCGCTTCAACTGCCGAAGCCCGCGGCCGTCACCATCACCATCGGCACTCTGCACATTCCGGTCGCCCAGCTGCGTGGTGCGGCTGGTTCATGCGCACCCAGGTCGGCAGCGATCCCGGTCCGCAATTCAATCTGGCCCGATCCTGGGCAAGCTACGGCACCAATGCCGGCGGCCCCTCGGTCGGCACCATCGTGGTTTGGCGTCACCACGTCGGCAAGATCGTGGGTCAGGAGAACGGCCAGTGGATCGTGCAGAGCGGCAACGACGGGCATGCCGTGCGCACGCGGCCGCGCTCGCTGGCTGGCGCCATCGCATTTCGAAATGCCTACGCTTCGTTCTAAAGCGCGATGAGATTGGGTCGAATCGTCATCGCGCTTTGGCCTCTTGTTTGAGCATGATCTTTTTCGGAAGACCGCTGCGCACTTTTCCGGATGATGCTCTAGGGAACCTCGACGCTTCAGCTGACATGCGAGCTTGCGACAGCCGGGCGGTATACGAACCGTTCATGATCGCACCTTACGCTGCAGCAGGGTTTCGCCCTGAAGCCCTCAGACGGGCGCCGTCATCTGTGTTGACCAGATGGCGGCGCCTTTTTCAGGAGCCAATTGGCTTGCCCCAGAAGTCGAAAAAAGTTGCGACGGCCGCTCAGACTGTTTCTTACTGGTCGGCCGCTTACGTCAGTCTCTGCAATGGCGTGACGGTTTTCGCTGTGACCGGCGGCGTGCTCGGGTTTCTGCTGGTCGCCAAGCACTATCTGTGAACTTCAGCGCTTTCCGAGACTCCTCAGATCGCGCAGAACATGTCGACCATGGCGTCGGCATAGGTCGCGATCTCGGCGGGCGTTCGCGGGCTCTCGGAAAAATCCTTGCCCACCGTACTTAGCGTCGTCGTGATCAGATCGCCCGCCGTCGCGCACCGCGCCGGACGCTTTCGGCAACGCCTCGCGCATGAACGCTTCGACGATGCGCTCGCCGGATGCCCGCGCCTCGCGCGCCTCGGGGGCATCGCGATAGAGCGGCGCGGCATCGCTCAGCGCGACGCGTACCGCGGCTTCCTCGCATTCGGAGCGGATGAAGGCGTGCACCAGCGAACGCAGCCGATCCAATGGCGGCCAAGTCGGCGATCAACATTTCCGACGATGCGCTGCTGAAGGAGATGTTCAAGGATTGGGGGACGTTTCAGACCCGGCTGGCGCAAGCCATCGAGAAGAAGTCGCCAAGCGACGTCAGGCAGACGCTCGAGCCCTGGCTGAAGCGCAATAAGGACTTCATGAAGCAGCTGCTCGTCGAAACCCAGGGCAAGGTGGAGAAGCTGCGGCCGCCGGAGGCCCGCTAGAGCACAAGGAGCGCAGATCCGCTTCGGCCGGACCCGCCGCTCAGATCATCGCAGCGACACGTTCCAGGCCAATCAGGCGCGCCAGCGAACGGACCTCGTTCTTCTGATCCTCGCGGAGCTGGAACAGCAGCGGCATCGCCGCCGACTTCAGCTGCTGGACCTCCTCGGAGTCCGGATCGATCGGCATGCTGCCGGATGCGGGATCGCCCTGGCGCTTGGCGTGGATCTTGCGGGCGACGGCGCGCAATGCGGTCTCGACCGCCGGCCAGTAATATTCCTGCGACGACGACAGCTTCAGCCGGTCCTTGATGCCGGCGATCTGGGCGTCGCTCAGCAGCGCGTAGCTCTTCTGCGGCGCCGGCTTGGCCGCAGCCTTGGGCTTCGGCGGCGCCGGGGCGACCGGCACGGGTTCGGCGATCTTCGGCTGAGCCGCATCGACGGGGTCGGTGATCTTCGGCAGGCCGACATCGGTCGGCTCGACGGAGGCATAGGCCTGGCGCACCGTGTCAGTCGCGCCCGGAATCGCGGCTTGGGCCCGTAACAGGAGCGGAGACGGATTGGCGGGAGGCTCAATCGGCTGGGGCGCCTCAAACGCGGCCGCGGCAAGCGTCGAGACGGCGAGCTTGTCCTGCTTGCTGGCACGATTGGCGACCGGTCCAATGTCGGCCTGCGCCGCCGGCAGGCTGTCACGGCCCAAAATGGCTGTTACCGCGGCGCCTGCGAGGAGGAAGCATGTCAGCGCGGCGAGGGTGATGGCTCTGGTCAAAAACTACTCCATTGCCGGCCGGTGTCACCGCAAACTGCGCGCGAAATGCGGCGGTAGCGTGCCGTGACGGCGCCAAATAGGTGAAATTGTCCCGAAACGGCCGGAAAATCAGGCCGCGACGTCAAGCTCATAGGCTTCCTGGATGTCGGCGACGATCTCATGCGCCGTCCAGAGCGCGCCGGGCTGGACCGTGTGCATGCTGACCGTCCAGTTGGTCCGGCGGGTGCGCGGCGTGCTGACAATGTCGAATTCGACCTGACGGCACAGCGGATGCCGCTGCAGGGCGTAAAACACCCGGGTCCGGAGCTCGTCGAGCGATGCCGGGGTCTTGGAGAGCGCCTCAAAGGCCATGTCGCATTCCCACAAACTGCCGGGCGACCAGCCGTGGCGACCCGTGACGCTATTGTTGGGACTGGCATGGTTAATGTCGCGTTAAGCGGATGGGCGGGATTTGAGTGCTGCTATTTCGCGAACCAGCGCGCTTTCGTGCACCGGTTGGCGCGAAGGGAACGCGTCAAAGCAGCGACTCTAGAGCCGCACCCGCGCGCTCGCCGCCTCATACTCCGCGATCGTCTGCGCCACGAGTTCGTCGACGCCGAGCACCCCGGTCACCCCGGAGGTGGAATGACCGCCGCTCCAGATATCGCGCCAGCGTTTGGGGCGGCTTTCGCGGGCGCCGATGTCGATGTCCTTGCCGATGTCGATCGCGCCGCGCGCCGGCAGGTCGTCGGGATCGAGACCGGCGGCCTCGATCGAGGGCCGCAGCATGTTGGTCTGCAAGCCGGTGAACGCCGTTGTGAGCAGGATGTCGTCGGCGGTGGAAGAGACCAGCATCTGCTTGTACCTGCCGTCCGCCATGCTCTCGCGCGTCGCGATGAACTTGGTGCCCATATAGGCGAGGTCGCAGCCGAGCGCCTCTGCGGCGCGGAGCGCGTGGCCGTCGCTGATGCCGCCGGCAAGCACGATCGGTCCATCGAAGAAGCCGCGCACAGCGCGGACGAACACGAACGGATTGAGCCAGCCGGTCTGGCCGCCTGCACCCGCAGTGAGCAGCACGAGCCCGTCGGCGCCGGCTGCTGCCGCGCGCTCGGCATGGCGGATCGAGGCGACATCGGCGAACACCAGCGCGCCGGCATCGTGCAGAGGGCCAAGCACCGGCGCGGGCGAGCCGACCGAGGTGATCACAAGCTCGGGCTTGTGCCGCAGCAGCACGGCGAGATCCTGGGCCAGCCGCGTATTGGAGCGATGCACGATCAGGTTCGGGCAAATCGGCGCGGCTGCTTGGCCGCTTGCATCGGCATGTGCCTGCAGGCGGCGCGCGATGTCGTCGAGCCAGGCATCGAGCTGTTCCGTCTCACGGCAATTCACCGTCGGAAACGAACCGATCACGCCGTTGCGGCAGGCGGCTACCACCAGCTCGACACCGGAGACCAGGAACATCGGTGCTGCAATCAGCGGCAGCCGGAGGCGATTGCGGAAACGCGCAAGAAGATCGGCGGACAAGTTGTTTCTTCCCATCATCATTGTGTTAGCGTTGCCGCCAACATTGGCACGACAAAAGCCAAAGACAAAGGCGGGAGGGACAACGAGATGAGCAATCCGCTCTATGCATTTCCGGCGGTGTGCGAACAGACCTTGCGGGCACTGGCGCGCTATCCATCGCGCACCGCCTTCGCATGGCCGGGCGGCTCGCTCACCTATCAGGGCGCGACCGATCTGATCGGACGAATGCAAAGCGTGTTCATGCGGCTCGGCTTTGCGCCCGGCACCCGCGTCGCGCTGCTCACCGCCAACCGCGCCGACAGCTGGTGCGCCGGCGTCGCCGCGCAATTGTCGCGGCTCGCGATCACCTGGCTGCATCCGCTGGGCTCGCTCGACGACCAGCTGTTCCAGATCGAGGATTCCGAAGCGCAGATGCTGATCGTCGACGGCATCACGTTTCGCGATCGCGGCGGCGAGCTCACGGCGAAGGCGCAGGGCCTGAAGACCGTGTTCACGCTCGGCCCGGCGGATTACGGCGCCGACCTGTTGCAGGTGGCCGGGGACGCCGGCAGCGCAAGCGCGAAGAATTTCGCCCGCGCCGACGACATCTCGACCTTGAACTACACCGGCGGCACGACCGGCAAATCTAAGGGCGCGCTGCGCTATCACCGCGAATATGGCGGCTTCGCCGCCGCGATCCTCGCCGACTTCGAGATCCCGGAGACGCCGCGCTACCTCACGGTGGCCCCGATCAGCCATGTCGCCGGCACCAAGGTGCTGCCCACACTGATGCGCGGCGGCACCGTGCACATGCTGAAAGGGTTCGATCCGGAGGCCGTGTTCACGACCATCGCGCGCGAGAAGATCAACTTCACGCTGTTCGTGCCGACCATGATCTATGTGATGCTGGATCATCCCGCGCTCGACAGGTCCGACCTCTCCTCGCTCGAGCTCCTGCTCTACGGTGCGTCCGCGATGTCGCCGAGCCGGCTGGTCGAGGGTATCGAGCGGATCGGACCGGTGTTCTCCCAGCTTTACGGCCAGACCGAATGCTATCCGGTCTCGGTGCTGCGCAAGGCGGATCATGACCCGAAAACGCCGGACCTGTTCCTGTCCTGCGGCTTCCCGATCGCCGCCTGCCAGGTCAAGATCCTCGATCAGGACGACGAGGAGGTCGCGACCGGCGAGGCCGGCGAGATCTGCGTGCGCGCCACGCATGTGATGGCCGAATACTGGAAACGGCCCGACATCACGGCGGAGACGCTGAAGAGCGGCTGGCTGCACACCGGCGACATCGCGCGCATGGACGAGCGCGGCTACATGTTCATCCTCGACCGCAAGAAGGACATGATCGTCTCCGGCGGCTTCAACATCTTCCCGCGCGAAGTCGAAGACGTCTTGTCGCAACACGCCGACGTCGCGATGGTCGCCGTGGTCGGCGTGCCCGACGACAAATGGGGCGAGGCCGTCACCGCCGTCGTGGTCGCGCGCGAGGGCGCTGTGCCCGACGCCGACGAGCTGATCGGACTGGTGAAGGCGAAGAAGGGCTCGGCGCACGCGCCGAAGCAGATCCAGTTCGTCAAGGAACTGCCGATGACCGGCGTCGGCAAGGTCGACAAGAAGGTGCTGAAGGCGCGCTTCTGGACCGGCCGCGACCGCATGGTGGGGTAGGATGCTCGCACGACGATTGCTGGTCCCGTCATCCTGAGAGGTTGTGACGCTTTTGCTCCGCCGTCATTGCGAGAAGCGAAGCGACGAAGCAATCCATCTCTCCGACCTGCCGGGCTATGGATTGCTTCGCTTCGCTCGCAATGACGCGGATGGAGCTGTGCGCACCGTCACCCTGAGGCGCGAGCGGAGCGAGCCTCGAAGGATGCACGGCCCCGATGTTTCAGCTTGCGCTATCTCCGCTTGCGGCAGCAGCCGGGCCGGCGCCCTTCGAGACGCCGCTTCGCGGCTCCTCAGGGTGACGGGGACAGAGTGGAAGGCGTGGCGAGACTGTCGGCGCTGGCGGCAGCAGCTTGCTGACCGGTGCCCTGCCCGAGCAACTGATCGAGCCGGTCGCGCAGCTGATCCTGGTGGTAGGGCTTGGCCAGCCGCGGCAGGTCGACCTGGGTGCCGTCGGGCAGTTCGGCATAGCCGGTGGCGAGCAGCACCAGAAGCTGCGGCCGCACCTTGCGCGCAACCGCGGCGAGTTCGATGCCGGTCATGCCGGGCATCACGTGATCGGTCATCATCAGGTCGATCTCCTGGTCGCTCCTGAGGATTTCGAGCGCCTGCGGTCCGGAATTGACGCCGATCACGCGGTGACCGAGGTCTTCCAGCATTTCCATGGTGGACATCGCGATCAACGGATCATCGTCAACCAGCAGGATCACCGCCGAGCGCTTGACCGTCTGCGCCGCAGGCGCGGGGCTGTCGACCTCCGGCACCGCCGTTGCGACCGGCAGCACCAGCGCAGCCGTGGTGCCCTTGCCGACCGCGCTCGACAACTCCAGCTCGCCGCCGAGCTGCACGGCGAGTCCATGCACCATCGACAGGCCGAGCCCGGTGCCCTTGCCCACCGGCTTCGACGAGAAGAACGGCTCGATCGCGCGCTTCAGCACGTCCGGCGACATGCCGGTGCCGCTGTCGATCACCGAGAGCTTCAAATAGTCGCCAGGCTGCAGCGCCGGATCATTCTTCGCCTGCCAGGTCGCGAGGCGGATCTCGATCACGCCGCCATCCGGCATCGCGTCGCGCGCATTGATCGCAAGGTTGAGGACCGCAAGCTCAAGCTGGTTGCTGTCGACGCAGGCGAGCGGCAGCCCCTCGGGAATGTCGAGCCGCAACATGATGCGCGGTCCGAGCGAGCGCTCGAGCAGATTGCTCATATCGCGCACCAGCGCGCCGAGATCGACCGGCACCGCGCGCAGATCCTGCTGCCGCGCGAATGCCAGCAGCCGCTGCGTCAACGACGCGCCGCGCTCGGCGCCCTGCAATGCGCCGTCGACCAGCCGACGCAGGCGTGGGTCCTCCGGCAAGCGCTTGCGCAGCAGATCGAGATTGCCCATCACCGCCATCAGCAGATTGTTGAAGTCGTGCGCGACGCCGCCGGTGAGCTGGCCGATCGCCTCCATCTTCTGGGCATGGCGGAGCTGTTCCTGCGCCCGCTCGCGCGCCGCGACCTCCTTCATCAGGTCGGCGGTGCGCTGCTCGACCCGCTGCTCGAGCGTCGCGGTGAGTTCGGCGAGTGCGGTGCGCTCGGCGGCAAGCTGCGCCAGCAATGCCTCGCGCTCGATCTCCGCGGTCTTGCGTGCGCTGATGTCGGAGCAAACGCCGACCAGCGAGCGGATGCCGCCGTCGGGCCGACGCACCGCACGCGCGCGCACGTCAACCCAGTGCTCGGTGCCGTCGGGCCAGATGTTGCGGTATTCGATCTGATAATCCGAGCCGGTGCGCAACGTTTGTTCGACGATCTCGCTCCGGCGCGCGCGGTCGTCGGGATGCACCGCGTCCAGGAGATCCTGATAGGTGAAGGGATCGCCCGGCCTGCGCCCGAAATAGGTCTTGCAGGTCGGCGACGCCTCGAGCTCGAAATCCGGCAGATGAAGCTCGAGCGCGCCGAGATGACCGGCATTGAGCGCGGTCTGCAGCAGACCTTCGCTCTCGGTCAGATCCTCGAGGATCTGACGGGTCTGGTATTGGCGGCGGCGGCCGCGCACCGTCGCGGCGACCAGGCTTACCAGCGTGGTCGGATGAAACGGCCGCTCGATGAAGGTGACATTGCCGAGCGCCCGGCCGAGCCGCGCTGCTTCGGGATTGCGCTCGGGTCCCCCCTTCTCGCTGATCAGCACGATAGGAAAGTCCGACCATGACGGCTGCTCGTTCAGCCAGTGCGTCAGGCCGGCGAGATCGGCGGCCCTGATCACCTCGTCGGCAATGATGGCAAGGCCCGCCCCGCTTGCGATCTGGCGTTCGAGCTCGGCGAGATCACCGCAGATGTTGGCGTAATAGCCGGCTTCCTTGATCACGTGAGCAGTCTTGACGGCGTCCCGCTCGCTCGCGGCGAGGATGACCGCGCGTTCCGAGGACGGACCAGGCTTCATCGCGTCTGTCCCCGCGGCGGCCGGGCGTCGACACCGTCCGGCACGTCACACAACCGCCGGACGGCCATGGCCACGATGCCGGCGGCGGGATCAATACGCATCATGGGACCCCCTAACGGGAGCGAAACTCGCACGTGCGCCCAACCGTTCCCGGGAAGCCGAGTTATTTTTTGCCGCAGGGGCAGCCGGTTGGCGCGGCTCCCGCACCGCGAATCGGTGAAACAACCCCATGCACAGTAGACGTGATCGGTCTTCGCCAGCCCCTGAAACGGGGGAAGGTCGGGATTGGGGTCAGCTGATCCCCACCCGCTTTGCTCTGGCGAGCAAAGCCACCTCCCCTTTTTCGAGGGGAGATGGAAGAAGCGCAGCGCGTCCTAGCGCCGCTCGATGACCAGGCTCTGGACCGCCTGGCCGAAATAGCCGCGCTGATCGGCGAGCCGCGACATTGCAAGCCCGGCGCCGTCGGGCCCGATCCAGGACTGGCCGTCGAGCAGGATCCAGTCGCCGACCGGCTCGCGCGCCAGGCTCACCGAGAGATCAGCGTTGATGAAGGTCCATTGGCTGAAATCGAGCGCCGGCGAGGTGCCGTTGGAGAAGTCCGAGGCAACCACTGCCCGCATCGCCTGCGAGACGGCGGCGCCCGCAATCAGCGGGCGGTCGACGCGGAACCATATCGCGCCAGGTCCCGTCACGCCGAAGCGGCCGCGCGCGGCCCGCATCGAGATGCATTTCACGAACGGACTGTTCGCAAGATTGCCCGGCTCGATCATACTTTCGTCGGGGCCCGGCAGATCAACGGCAAGCCGGGCGATGTCAGGCGGCAATTCGGCCGTCTGTTGCTTGATCTTGAGCACGCTGGCCGAAACCACGAGAACGCCGTCGGCAAGCAGCCTGACGCCGCAGAGCTGGATCTTGCGGCCGTCGCGCAGGATCTCGCTCGAAACCGTCAGCGGCGCCACCGGCACCGGGCGCATCAGGTCGATGGTGACGCGCGCGATCCGCATCGGCACCGGCGTCGGAATGGCTTCGGCCGCCCACACCACCAGCGCTGCCGGTGCGGAGCCGTGCTGCATCCGCGGATCCCACGGACCCGCGGCGTGAGGACTGGTGACGACGCGATCGCCGTCGACGCGAAAGATCGGTTCCATCACAGCATGATCCGGCAAAGTGGGACTCGGTTTTCCCCGCGACAAACGCGAAGCGTTTGCGCGTGGATCATGCTGAAATGAAGAGCTGAAGCGCGATGATGATTCATCATGATCTCATCGCGCTTCAGGCAAGCGCCGGATCGACGGCTTCGTCGTACTCCTTCTTGAACCGGCCAATCAGCTCGGCCGCGGGCACCACCTTGGAGATGCTGCCGACGCCCTGGCCGGAGCCCCAGATCTCTTTCCACGCCTTCGGCTTGGCGCGCTCGCCGGATGCATCGGTGCCGAAGCTCATCTTGGAGGGATCGGAGATCGGCAGGTTTTCCGGATCCATGCCGGCCGCGACGATCGACGGCTTCAAATAATTGCCGTGCACGCCGGTGAACAGGTTGGAGTAGACGATGTCCTCGGCGGACGAATTGGTGATCATGTCCTTATAGCCCTCGACCGCGTTTGCCTCCTTGGTCGCGATGAAGGCGGAGCCGATATAGGCGAAGTCGGCGCCGATGATGCGCGCGGCGCGGATGGCGCGGCCGTTGGAAATGGTGCCCGACAGCGCGATCGGCCCGTCGAACCATTGCCGCGTCTCCGCTACGAACGGGAACGGCGACAGCGTGCCGGCATGACCGCCGGCGCCGGCCGCAACCAGGATCAGGCCGTCGGCGCCCTTCTCGATCGCCTTGTGCGCGAACTTCTGGTTGATCACGTCGTGGAAGACGATGCCGCCCCAGCCGTGGACGGCCTGGTTGAGCTCCTCGCGCGCGCCGAGCGAGGAGATGATCATCGGCACCTTGTGCTTCTCGCAAAGCGCCATGTCGTGATCGAGCCGGTTGTTCGACTTGTGCACGATCTGATTCACCGCGAACGGCGCCGACGGCCGTTCCGGATGCGCCTTGTCATAGGCGGCGAGCTCTTCCTTGATCCGGTACAGCCATTCGTCGAGCAACTCCGGCGGCCGCGCGTTCAACGCCGGAAACGAGCCGACCACACCGGCCTTGCACTGCGCGATAACGAGGTCGGGCACGGAGATGATGAACAGCGGCGCCCCGATCACGGGAAGAGACAGGCGGCCCTTGAACAGAGCAGGCATGGACATTTGAAGCGGATCCTCAAGCGTTGGTCGTTGGTTGATCTCGAATGCTGACCGTCATACCAACAAGGCAATCTTTCCAGTGTCAAGTATTGCGTTTTGGCGCTGCAAAAAAGATGACAAATCCTCATCCTGAAACCGTGTTTTCGCGGGCGCCTGGCATCCCAGACGCAAAGCCTGCCGCCGCTATTGGCAGACGGCCCGTGTCACGAAATTTTCCGTCCTGCAGTCGTTCGGGCCGCGCTCAGCACAATGCGCGCCTTTGCACGCGTAAGCCTGACGAGCGTGAGCCCGGCAGGATCGAGCAGGTCCGCGATTCCATCAGCCATCGCGCTGAGCGTAACCCGAAGCCGCGCGCAGGCAAAGCCGCAAGCGGTCGGTCGCTAGATCAGCTTGAATGCGACAACAAAGCCCAGCACCAGCACGATCGCGCCGATCGCGACCCACAGGCCGAGCCGTTTCTCGAGCTCGGCGCGGATGAAATCGCCATAGCGGTTGAGCAGCACCGCGACGAAGAAGAAGCGGCCGCCGCGCGCGACGATCGAGCACAGGATGAACAGCCAGATGTTGTAGCCAGCAAAGCCCGAAGTGATCGTCACGAGCTTGTAGGGGATCGGCGTCAGTCCCTTCAGCAGGATGATCACGGCGCCCCATTCGGCGTAGGAGGCGCGGAACGCGTCGACCTTGTCGGAGAGGCCGTAGAGATGGATCAGCCACTGCCCGAGCGAGTCGTAGAGCAGTGCGCCGATCGCATAGCCGAGCACGCCGCCGGCAACCGACGCCACCGTGCAGACCGCGGCGAACCACCACGCCCGCTTCGGCCGCGCCAGCGACATTGGCAGCAGCATGATGTCGGGAGGGATCGGGAAGAAGGAGCTCTCAGCGAAGGCGACGGCCGCAAGAATCCACAGCGCATAGGGCCTGTCGGCCGCGTCGACGCACCAGTCGTAAATCCGTTTCAACATGGGCGCGATGAACCATCATGGAGCGGATTTGTCCATGCCGGGATTGAGCTGAATCTGGTTGATTTACGGCTACCGTTTGCGCAGCCGGTTCTCCAGCGCGACAATTCGGCGCCGAACCACCGGGACCGGCGCGGGTTTGGGCAGCTTGACCGGCGACTTCGGCAGCTTCTCGGCGATCCCGAGCAGCCGCTCGCGCCGCTCCATCTCGCGCCAGACATCCTCCGGCTTCACGCCAGCCGACGCCCAGAGAACGGCGAGGTTGTAGAACAGGTCGGCGCTTTCGCGAATGACGGCATCCGACTTGCCGCTGACGGCGTCGATCACGACTTCGATCGCTTCCTCGGCGAGCTTCTTGGCCATCTTGGCCGGGCCGCGCTGGAACAGCCGTGCCGTGCGCGACGTAGCCGGATCAAGATCCTTGGCCGCGATCACCGCCTGGTAAAGCCGCTCGATCGAATCACTCATGCTTCGAGCCTAGTCGAAACGCGTCGCCAGCGTGTTAACGGCGACGACGAAAAAATCCACCGGGCCGCGGCCGGTGGATTGGATGCTTTGTGACAGTTCTGAGAACCGCCGACGGCCGTCAGTACGGCTGATACGGCAGTTGCGACCGCCGCCCGTAATAGCCGCGGTAACCATAGTACGGTCCGCCGCCGTAATAGACCGGGCCGCCACCATAGTAGACGGGACCACCGTAGTAGCCCGGGCCACCATAGTAGCCGTAGGAGTCGTAATAGTCGCGGCGGCTCTGGGCTGCGGCGATCGCGAGGCCCGTGCCGACGATCCCGGCGAACGCAGCCGCAGCCGCTGCGCCACCGCCGCCATAGTAGCGACGGCGGGCACTGATGTCGGTCGCGCCGCTCGTGCCTTGTGACGTCGTCACAGCGGTCGCCTTGCCTGCCGAAGCGGAGCCTGCGAACGCCATCGTCGGCTCGACGGCCGTCAACGTCACTGCAGCAACCGTTGCCAATGTGGCTGCGCGGCCAATGGACGAAAAAACACCTTTTCGCGCAAACATTGCAGTCATCCTTTGTGGAAGCTGGCCCGACGGGCCTTGGTTAGCTAACCCACTGCCTCCAGATTAGGTTCCCCAAACCGAATGCAAGCTGAACGACCTGAGGTGAAAACATGGCAAGCCGAAGCCTGGCAGTCATCGACCGTTCACCTTGCCTGGGGCAAAATGCCTGCAAATAACGCTTGAAATTGACGCTTGCTCTGGCGCATTCGATGTCATGAAGCAGGCGCGCCGGCGCGGCACTTTGTCTCGCCTCCCGGATGTCATGATGCAGGTAAGTCGGACCACCGTTCTCCGCTGGATGCTGGCCGGCATGATCGGCCTCGCAGGAGGCGTGTGGCCGGCGCTGACGCCGCTGCGCGCCAGCGATCCGCCGCCGCCGCTCACCATCCAGTTCACGCTCGACCGTCCGCTTGATGCCGCCGCAGCGCCATTTGTGATGGCGTTATCCGGCGGCCTGTTCAGCGCCGAGGGCCTCAGCGTCGGCACCAACGTCGCGACCAGCTCGGCGGATGCCATCGCGCGCGTCGCCGACGGCTCGAGCGATTTCGCCCTCGTCGACATCAACTCGCTGATCCGCTTTCGCGACGAGCCCGGTGCTGCGCCCGTCAAGGCGGTGTTCGTGCTGTTCAACCAGGCGCCTTATGCGATCATCGCGCGCAAGAGCCGCGGCATCAGGACGCTGACCGACATGCAGGGCAAGAGCCTCGGCGTCGCCGAGGGCGACCTCTCGATCCGGCTATGGCCCGCGGTCGCGAAGCAGAACGGCATCAAGCTGTCGAGCGTGAAGCAGAGCACGATCAGCGCCGCGGTGCGCGAGCCGATGCTCTCCGCCGGCCAGGTCGATGCCGTCACCGGCTTCTCCTATCTCTCGGCGATCAATTTGCGCGATCGCGGCGTGCCCGCCGACGATCTCGCGGTGCTGCGCTTCGCCGACTATGGCTGCGAGGCCTACGGCTTTGCCGTGATCGTCAGCCCGCGCCTTGCCGCCGCGAAGCCGGATGCGGTGAAAGGATTCGTGCGCGCGGCAATCCGCGGCACCAACCTCGCGATCAAGGATCCGGCCCGCGCCGCCGGCGAGGTCGCGAGCCGCATGGATGGCGGCTCGCGCGATCTGGAGCTGGAGCGGCTGAACGCCATCATCCGCGACAACATCCTGACCAGCGAGGTGAAGCGCGACGGCATCGGCGGCATCGAAGCGGAGCGCTTCGAGCGCTCGGTCGACCAGCTCGCGGAGGACTTCAAATTCCAGAAGCGGCCGCACGCCGCCGACATCTTCGACGAGGCTTTCCTGCCGCCGATCGACGGCCGGCTGGTGAATTGACGGCTCCGCTCTGCTCGTCATGCCCGGGCTTGACCCGGGCATCCACGTCTTCGATGACCGCCTGCAAGAAAGGCGTGGATGGCCGGGTCAAGCCCGGCCATGACGGAGTGCGATGCACCGCCGGCCGCTGGCCCTGCATCGCGAACCCTGATTAAATTGCATTCTCGCCTGATCGGGCGCCCACCGCTGACGAGTGCCGCCGGCATGTCCATGCTTCGCCTCTATACCCGCGTCCTCGAACTGCTCGGCAAGGAGGCGCGGCTCGGCTGGATCCTGGCCATCGCCAACGTGCTACTCGCCGGCGCGCAATTCGCCGAGCCGGTGCTGTTCGGCAAGATCGTCGACGTGCTGTCGGGCCGGCCGGTCACCGGGCTGTTCGCGACCTCCTCGGCATGGCCGCTGCTCGTCGCCTGGGCGGTGTTCGGCCTGTTCACGATCGGCTGCAGCGCGATCGTGGCGCTGCAGGCCGACCGGCTGGCGCACCGCCAGCGCCAGGCGGTGCTGACCGATTATTTCGAGCACATCCTGCAGCTGCCGCTGACCTTCCATTCCGGCACCCATTCCGGGCGGCTGATGAAGGTGATGCTGAACGGCACCGACGCGCTGTGGCGGCTCTGGCTCGGCTTCTTCCGCGAGCATTTCGCCGCGATCATGTCGCTGATCGTGCTGCTACCGCTTTCGCTCTACATCAACTGGCGGCTGGCGATCCTGCTGTTCGGGCTCTGCGTCGTGTTCACCGTGCTGACCACGCTGGTGGTGCGCAAGACCTACGGCATGCAGAGCGAGGTCGAGGCCTATTACAGCGACCTCTCGGCACGCGCCTCGGACGCGCTCGGCAATGTCGCGCTGGTGCAGAGCTTCGTGCGGATCGATTCCGAGGTGCAGGGCCTGCGCTACGTCGCCGACAAGCTGCTCGCGGTGCAGATGCCGGTGCTGTCATGGTGGGCGCTGGTCACCGTGATCACACGCGCCTCGACCACGATCACGGTGCTCGCGATCTTCACCGTCGGCATCGCGCTGCATAACCAGGACCTCACCACGGTCGGCGAGATCGTGATGTTCGTCTCGTTCGCCACCATGCTGATCCAGAAGCTCGAGCAGGTGGTCAGCTTCATCAACAACGTGTTCATGGAAGCGCCGCGCCTGCAGGAGTTCTTCGACGTGCTCGATGCGGTGCCGGCGGTGCGCGACCGGCCCGGCGCGGTCGATCCCGGACGGCTGTCCGGCCTCGTCGAGTTCGACGACGTCTCATTCTCCTATGACGGCAAGCGGCCGGCGATCGAGGATCTCAGCTTCACCGCCTTGCCGGGCCAGACCATCGCGCTGGTCGGCTCGACCGGCGCCGGCAAATCCACCGCGATCGCGCTGCTGCATCGCGCGTTCGATCCGCAATCGGGCATCATCAGGATCGACGGTATGGACATACGCGCGCTGAAGCTGACGGCGCTGCGGCGAAACATCGGCGTGGTGTTCCAGGAGGCGCTGCTGTTCAACCGCTCGCTCGCCGACAATCTGCGCGTCGGCAAGCCCGACGCCACCGATGAGGAGATGCGCACCGCCGCGGCGCGCGCGCAGGCGCTGGATTTCATCGAGCGCAGCGAAAAGAAGTTCGATACCCATGCCGGCGAACGCGGCCGCATGCTGTCCGGCGGCGAACGCCAGCGGCTGTCGATCGCGCGTGCGCTGCTGAAGGATCCGCCGATCCTGATCCTCGACGAGGCCACCAGCGCCCTCGACGCCGTCACCGAGGCCAAGGTGAATGCCGCTCTCGACGAAGTGATGAAGGGCCGTACGACCTTCGTGATCGCGCACCGCCTGTCCACCATCCGCCACGCCACCCGCATCCTGCTGTTCGACCAGGGACGGGTGATCGAAAGCGGAACTTTCGATGAACTGGTGGCGAAAGGTGGGCGTTTTGCCGAACTGGCGCGGGCCCAGTTCATGGTCCAGGAACAGGCGCGCGCCGGCATCGAGACACCATAATTCCCGCCTTTCCAATTGAGGCGGCTGCCGAAATTCAGCCGATTTCGTCCACGATATAATTCCCCAGCCTCTGTTCTCTGCTGGCAAGCCGGTATAGGGTTTGCATCGCCGCAATGCGGCGCCGGACACGCTTGAAACCCGTACGTCACAATCGCAAGACCTCCTTTTTTCAAGGCGGGTCTCAAAGGACCGGAACCGGATTCGTGCACCTTCCTCGCCCGTCATTGAAATGGATTCTGGCCGTCGCGATGCTCGCCATCGCCGCGCCGCAAATGGCGCAAGCCGAGGCACTGCTGGTTGTCGAGGCCGATTCCGGCAAGGTGCTGCAGGCCGACAATGCGACGATGCCGTGGTACCCGGCTTCGCTCAGCAAGATGATGACGGCCTATGTGACGCTGAAGGCGGTCAAGGACGGCCGCGTCTCGCTCGACACGCTGCTCACGGTGTCGCCGACCGCGTCGTCGCAGTCGCCCTCGAAGATGGGCTTCCGGCCCGGCACCCAGGTCACCGTCGACAACGCGCTGAAGATGATGCTGGTGAAGTCGGCCAACGACATGGCCGTGGTGCTGGCCGAGGGCATCGGCGGTTCGATCGACGGCTTTGCCGGGATGATGAACCAGACCGCGCAAAGGCTCGGCATGACGCAAACGAGCTACGTCAATCCGAACGGCCTGCCCGCCGACGGCCAGATCACCTCGGCGCGCGACATGGCGATCCTCGCCCGCGCCATCATCCGCGACCTGCCGGAATACGAGTATTTCGTCCACATCCCGTCGATCCGCTTCGGCCGCCGCATCACCCAGAACTTCAACAAGCTGATCGGCCGCTATCCCGGCGCCGACGGCTTCAAGACCGGCTTCATCTGCGCCTCCGGCTACAATCTCGTGGCGTCGGCGACGCGTGACGGCAAGCGGCTGATCGCCGTGGTGCTCGGCGCCTCCTCGGGCCGCATGCGCGCGATCCGCGCCGCGCAGCTCCTGGACCGCGGCTTTGCCAACAATGGGATGGCGTGGCTGCGGCCCTCGCTCGGCACCGTCGACAATCTGGTGCCGATCGATTCCACGCCGCCGAACCTGCGCGAGGAGATGTGCGGTCCCAAGCACAAGCGGCCCGCCAGCGACGAGGACGCCGAAGACACCGTCGCCAGCGCCGGAAGCTCCAGCACCAATGGCGACGGCGGCGTCAGCTTCTTCGCCTCGGGCCTGCAGGCTGCGATGCCGACCAAGCCGGCTGACATGCTGGCGCAGCCCGCCGCGGCCTCCGAGCCGGTCGTGGTTTATACGGGGCCGACCAAGACCGGTGCTGCGTTGATCGCCGCGGTCGAGGCCGACACCGAGAAGATGCAGCCGGTCAAACGCGCCAAGGGCAAGCACAGCCGCGTCGCGGGCAAGAAGCCCGATGCGGCCGATGACGCGAAGGCCGACACCAAGGGTGCCTCCAAGTCGGACAGCAAGCCGGCGGCGGCCAAGCCCGCGCGTCACGCCAACGCCAAGCCGGATGCCGCAGCTGCGAAGACGGCCGCGGCGGACAAGCCCGCCGCCGCAAAGCCGGCCGGCAAGCCGGCGGCGGCAAAGCCGGCCGCCAAGCCCAAGACTGCGGCCGACAAACCCAAGGCTGCCGACAAGCCGAAAGCCGACGCCAAGCCGGCCGGCTAGCACAGCACCCGCCCGTCATTTCCGACCGTCATTTTCTCCAATGCGTCGATAACGCGCAGCGGCTTGCCATTGGCCGCGGCATCGCTCAATACTGACTGAAATAACGCGGCCAAAGGTCGGAAAACCCGGAAGCAATCCGGGACATCAGCCAAATTTGAGAGAGGGGATTGACCATCATGGAGCGCATCTGGCTCAAGCATTATCCGGCCGGCGTGCCCGCGGATATCGACGTCACGCAATATTCGTCGCTGGTCGAATTGCTGGAAGAAAGCTTCAAGAAATTCGCCGATCGCAAGGCGTTCATCTGCATGGACAAGGCGATCACCTATCGCGAGCTCGACGAGATGTCGACGGCGCTCGGCGCCTACCTGCAGAGCAAGGGCCTGCAGAAGGGCGCGCGGGTCGCGCTGATGATGCCGAACGTGCTGCAATATCCGATCGCGACCGCCGCCGTGCTCCGCGCCGGCTTTGCCGTGGTCAACGTCAATCCGCTCTACACCCCGCGCGAACTCGAGCACCAGCTCAAGGATTCCGGCGCCGAGGCGATCATCGTGCTGGAGAACTTTGCCACCACCGTGCAGAAGGTGCTTCCCAATACCGCGGTCAAGCACGTGATCGTCGGCAGCATGGGCGACCTGCTCGGCCTCAAGGGCGTGATCGTCAATCTGGTGGTGCGCCGGGTGAAGAAGATGGTGCCGGCCTGGTCGATCCCCGGCGCCGTCGGCTTCAACGAGGCGCTGTCAGCCGGCCGCGCCGCCAAGCTCAACAAACCGACGCTGACGCTCGATGACGTCGCCTTCCTGCAATATACCGGCGGCACCACCGGCGTCTCCAAGGGCGCGACCCTGCTCCACCGCAACATCCTGGCCAACGTGTTGCAGAACGACGCCTGGCTGCAGCCGGCGCTGGCGAAGCCGCCGATCGTCGAACAGATGGTCATCGTCTGCGCGCTGCCGCTCTATCACGTCTTCGCGCTCACCGCCTGCTATCTGCTGGGCATGCGGGCCGGCGGCACCAATCTGCTGATTCCGAATCCGCGCGACATGGCGGGCTTCGTCAAGGAGCTGTCGAAGTACCAGGTCAGCTTCTTCCCGGCGGTCAACACCCTCTACAATGGCCTGCTGAACACGCCCGGATTCGACAAGCTCGACTTCTCCAAGCTGAAGATCGCCAACGGCGGCGGCATGGCGACGCAAAGGCCGGTCGCCGAGAAATGGTTGAAGGTCACGGGCATCTCGTTGTCGGAAGGCTATGGCCTGTCGGAGACGTCGCCGACCCTGACGTGCAATCCTGCCACGATCGAGGAGTTCTCCGGGACGATCGGCCTTCCCGTCCCCTCGACCTGGCTCTCGATCCGCGACGATGACGGCAATGAGTTGCCGATCGGCGAGGCCGGCGAAATCTGCGCCAAGGGCCCGCAGGTGATGGCGGGCTACTGGAACAGGCCGGACGAGACCGCGCGCGTGATGACGGCGGACGGTTATTTCCGCACCGGCGACATCGGCGTGATGGACGAGAAGGGCTACACCAAGATCGTCGATCGCAAGAAGGACATGATCCTGGTCTCCGGCTTCAACGTCTATCCGAACGAGATCGAGGAAGTGATCGCAAGCCACCCGGGCGTGCTCGAATGCGCCGTGATCGGCGTGCCCGACGCGAAGTCCGGCGAAGCGGTGAAGGCCTTCGTGGTCAAGAAGGACCCGAACATCACCGCCGAGGACCTCATCAAGTTCAGCGCCACCCAGCTCACCGCCTACAAGGTGCCGAAGCAGATCGAGTTCAGGACCGACCTGCCGAAGACCAATGTCGGCAAGATCCTGCGCCGCGAGTTGCGCGACGAGAAGAAGGCCGCGGCCTAAGGCCTGAGTGGACTGACGTTCGATGTCTGATGCAAGCCTCGCGACGCCGGCTGACGTGCTTGGCTTCTGGCGGAATGCCGGCCGCGACCGCTGGTACAAGCACGACGACGCCTTCGATGCCGAGATCCGCGGCCGCTTCCTTGCCACCTGGCAGAAGGCGGCTGCCGGCGAATTGTCGTCATGGGAGGCGAGCGATGAGGGCGCGCTGGCGCTGACCATCGTGCTCGACCAGTTTCCGCGAAACCTGTTTCGAGGCGACGCCAGGACCTTTTCAAGCGATGCGCTGGCGCGTGAAGTGGCAAGGCGCGCCATCGACCGCGGCGTCGATGCGCGGACCGCCCCCGTGCTGCGCGAATTCCTCTATCTGCCGTTCGAGCATTCGGAGGACCTCGACGACCAGCAGCGCTGCGTGACGCTGTTCCGGCGATATGACTGCCATCCCGACAACGTGAAATACGCCGAGGACCACGCCGACATCATCCGCCGGTTCGGCCGCTTCCCGCACCGCAATCGCATGCTGGGCCGGCAGACCACGGCCGAGGAGCAGGCCTTTCTCGACGCCGGCGGGTTTTCCGGCTGATGACGGAACGGTGACCAGAGCCTTTTCCGTTCCGATTGCATCGGAACGGGGCTCTAGATTCTTGTTTTGACGCGTTTTCTTCACGCGAACCGGGATCCACTTCGCTCGAAAACGCTTTGACGTCCGGCATTGCCGTTCTTCGGCGAGCCCGTATTGTGCCGTGCTGTAGCCCGGTTTAAGACAGTTCCGCTTCACCGAGGGAGAACAACGATGACGATCAATGTTGGCGACAAGCTGCCGGAAGCCAAGTTTCGCGTGATGACCGCCGAGGGTCCGCAGGTCAAAACCACCGACGACATTTTCAAGGGCAAGAAGGTTGCCCTGTTCGCGGTGCCCGGCGCCTATACCGGCACCTGCCACAAGATGCATCTGCCGAGCATCTTCCTCAACGCCTATGCCATGAAGAACAAGGGCGTCGACACCATCGCGATCGTTTCGGTCAACGACGCCTTCGTGATGAACGCCTGGAAGCGCGACACCGACCAGCGCGACGAAGCCGTCTTCCTCGCCGACGGCAACGCCGACTTCGCCAAGGCGATCGGCATGGAGCTCGACGCCTCCGGCAACGGCCTCGGCATCCGCTCCAAGCGCTACTCGATGCTGGTCGAGGACGGCGTGGTGAAGAAGCTCAACCTCGAGCCCGCCCCGGGCAAGGTCGAGGTCTCCGGCGGCGACACGCTGCTCGGTCAGCTCTAAGCCGACACTTCTTCCCTTCTCCCCTTGTGGGAGAAGGTGGCGCGGATGCAATCCGCGCCGAATGAGGGGTCTCTATCCGCGGAGACAGACCCCTCACCCGTCTGCGATGCTGCGCATCGCGTCCACCCTCTCCCACAAGGGGAGAGGGCAAGATCGCCGAAATTTAGGGAACGTAGGATGGGAGAGCGCAGCGAAACCCATTGCCTTCGTGCCGTGCATTGAGATGATGGGTTTCGCTGCGCTCTAGCCATCCTACGCACCCGACACGCTGCGGGCCTAACTCTTCAACTTCGCCATCGCCACGCCTTCGCGCGCCAGCTCGTCGGCGCGTTCGTTCTCGGCGTGGCCGGCGTGGCCCTTGATCCAGTGCCAGCGCACCTCATGCGGCTTCAGCGCGGCGTCCAGACGCTGCCACAGCTCGACATTCTTGACCGGCTTCTTGTCGGCGGTGCGCCAGCCGTTGCGCTTCCAGCCATGGATCCAGCCGGTGATGCCCTGGCGGACATACTGGCTGTCGGTGGTGAGATCGACCACACAGGGCTTCTTCAGCGCTTCCAGCGCCGAGATCGCCGCCATCAGCTCCATGCGGTTGTTGGTGGTGTGCGCCTCGCCGCCCTTCAATTCCTTCTCGACCTCGCCGAATCTGAGGATCGCGCCCCAGCCGCCCGGCCCCGGATTTCCGGAGCAGGCACCATCGGTGAAAACAGTCACATGCGGCTTTTCGCTCACGCCGCGCACCCGGCCGGCGTGACGCCGTAGTCGTTGATAGCAGCGACGCTCTGCTGGAAGCGCAGCTTGCGGACATATTCCAGCGGGTCCTTCGGCTGCACCAGCGCGCCTTCGGGCACGTTGAGGAAATCGACCAGGCGCGTCAGCAGGAAGCGCATCGCGGCACCGCGCGCGAGCAGCGGCAGCGCGGCCTCTTCCGCCGCCGACAGCGGGCGCTCGCGGCCATAGGCGTTGAGCAATGCGCGCGCCTTGGTGACGTTGAAGGAATGATCCGGCTCGAAGCACCAGGCGTTGAGGCAGATCGCGACGTCGTAGGCCAGGATGTCGTTGCAGGCGAACGGGAAGTCGATCAGGCCCGAGAGCCTGTCGCCCAGAAAAAACACGTTGTCGGGAAACAGGTCGGCATGGATCACGCCGACCGGCAGATCGGTCGGCCAGGCGGCTTCGAGATGATCGAGCTCGCGCGCGATGAAGTCGTGCAAGCCCGGCTGCACGCTGTCGGCCCGCGCGGCGGCGAGATCGAACAGCGGCCGCCAGCCGGAGACCGACAGCGGATTGTTGCGGACCAGCGGAAAATCCCGGCCGGCAACGTGCATTTTGGCCAGCGCCTCGCCGACGCCGGAGCAATGCGCCACGTTCGGCCGCCGCGGCCACACGCCCTCGAGGAAGTTGATGATCGCGGCGGGCCGGCCGGCGAGCCGGCTAGTGACCTCGCCCTTGCGGTTGCGCGCCGGCTGCGGGCACGACACGCCGCGCTCGGCGAGATGGGCCATCAGCGACAGGAAATACGGCAGGTCGTCCTCCGCCACGCGCTTCTCATAGAGCGTGAGGATGTAGGCGCCCTGGCTGGTGTGCAGCAGGAAGTTCGAATTCTCGACGCCCTCGGCGATGCCCTTGTAGGAGAGCAGTTCGCCGATGTCGTAGCTTTTGAGGAATTCCGCGAGGTCTTCGGCGGCAACGTCGGTGTAGACCGCCATATGGTCTATTCCGCCGCGGCAGCGTCAGGCCGCAGCGAACGCGGCAGCGGGAAGAACTCGTTCTCCTCCGCGGCCGAGACCGTCTCCACGTGCAGTTCATAGCGCTCGGCGAAGGCGCCCATGATCTCCTCGACGATCACTTCCGGCGCAGAGGCGCCCGCGGTGATGCCGAGGCTCGTGATGCCTTCGAACCTGCTCCAGTCGATGTCGCTGGCGCGCTGGGCGAGCACGGCGATCGGACAGCCCTCGCGCTCGGCGACCTCGCGCAGGCGCTGCGAGTTCGACGAGTTCGGCGCGCCGACCACGATCAGGGCGTCGACCACCGGCGCCACCTTCTTGACCGCGAGCTGACGGTTGGTGGTCGCGTAGCAGATGTCTTCCTTGTGCGGACCATTGACGTTCGGGAAGCGCTGCTTGAGCAGCGTCACGATCTCCGCGGTGTCGTCGATCGACAGCGTGGTCTGGGTCACGAAGGCGAGGTTGTTGGGGTCCTTCGGAACAAAGGTCTTGGCGTCCTCGGCGGTCTCGATCAGGGTCACGGCGCCCGCCGGCAGCTGCCCCAGCGTGCCGACCACCTCGGGGTGGTGGGAATGGCCGATCAGCAAGATCTCGCGGCCGCGCTTGAAATGGATCGCCGCCTCGCGGTGGACCTTGGTCACCAGCGGGCAGGTCGCGTCCAACGAGAAGAAATTGCGGGATTTGGCCTCGGCGGGAACCGATTTCGGAACGCCGTGGGCCGAAAACACCACCGGCGCGTTGGTATCGTCGGGAATTTCGGCCAATTCCTCGACGAAAATGGCGCCTTTGGTCTTCAGGCTGTCGACCACATACTTGTTATGGACGATTTCGTGCCGGACATAGACCGGCGCACCATAAATGGTGAGGGCACGTTCGACCGTGTCGATGGCACGGACCACCCCGGCACAAAAGCCGCGGGGGGAACAAAGCACGATTCTAAGGTCGGGTTTTTTGGCTGACATCGGGCTGTCTCGGGGCAATCTCGGGACCGAATCACCCCTCGCCGGCGGGCGGGGAACGGCCAATTTGAGTAAGGACTTGGGACTGCTTTCGGGCGCTGTCAAGGCGATTTTGCTGGCCCATTGCGCCATTCCCCCCGGAGGGCTTATATAGGCCCTATAATTCCCGTCATCGCCGATGACTACCAGCTTCGCCTCGACAGAGGTGGGCGAAGCACAAAGGAGATTTGCCATGAGCAACGCACCGCTGATGCCGAAGGCGACTGCCGTGTGGTTGGTCGACAATACCGCCCTGACCTTCGATCAGGTGGCCGATTTTACCAAAATGCACCCCCTCGAGGTCCGCGCCATCGCCGACGGCGACGCCGCCCAGGGCATCAAGGGCATGGACCCGATTTCCAACGGCCAGCTGACCCGCGAGGAGATCGAGCGCGGCGAGCGCGACCAGAACTACCGCCTCAGGCTCCAGGAGAGCAAGGTGGTGCTGCCCTCCGCCGCCAAGAAGAAGGGCCCGCGCTACACCCCGGTGTCGCGCCGCCATGAGCGTCCGAGCGCGATCCTCTGGCTGGTCCGCAACCATCCCGAGCTGAAGGACGCCCAGATCATGCGTCTGGTCGGCACCACCAAGACCACGATCGCCAGCGTACGCGACCGCACCCACTGGAACGCCTCGACCCTGACCCCGATGGACCCGGTGACGCTCGGCCTGTGCTCGCAGATCGAGCTCGATTTCGAGGTGCAGCGCGCCGCCAAGGAGAAGCCGACCACCACGGTCTACGGCGGCGCCACGCTGCTGCCGGCCTCCGAGACCACGCGCAAGGACGAGCTGGACGATCAGCCGATCGAGCGCCACGACGATCTCAACGTCGATGCCGTGTTCGCCAAGCTGAAGACGATCGGCGGCAAGAAGCCCGCCGACGACGAAGAGTAAGCGCGGATCGCGCAACTCGAAGCGCAGAATACGAAACGCGGCAGGGCAACCTGCCGCGTTTTTGCTTGGAAGCGCATGCGATGGGCGTGACGACGGCCGTCGGCGCGGCTCAATGCCGGTCGGGATTGTTCATCATGTATTCGCCGAGATCGCGCTGCCGCCGATCGGTGCGGGCTTCGGCGTTCTGGCGCTGCACGTCGCGGTTCTTGCGGCAGGCGACATAATCAGGCGAGCCGACCGCCACCTTGCCGCCGGCCTGGCAGTACTGATCGTCGTCGCCCATGCTCTCCGCGATCGGCGATCGGCTGCGTTCGAGGCAGCCTGCAAGCAGCGGCAGCGCGAGCAGCAAGGCGAGAGGCGCGCGAGCGGAAATGGATCGCATCCGTGGGTCCGTATCTCATGGCATATGACAGGGAGGCCGGGATGACCCGGCAATCCATCAAAATCAAGGCCGTTTTGCTTCCGAATGCGGAAGTCTTGTTCCACAGGTGCCGACCTCAGGCGCGGGAGGTGCCAGCACTCCCTCGCCCCGCTCTTGCGGGGTCGAGACGAGCGCTGCTCGCTCTTAGAGGGTTGGGGTGAGGGGCCGCCTCCGCAGAATGAATGCAGCGAGCGCGCGGAGCCCCCCTCACCCGGATCGCATTGCCATGCGACCCGGCCTCTCCCCGCAAGCGGGGCGAGGCAACAAGAGCTACGCCTTCCCCTTCAGCGCCTCGCCGATTTCGTCGAGCACCTTCGGGTCCTCGATCGTCGCCGGCATGGTCCAGGGCTCGCCGTCGGCGATCTTCTTGATGGTACCGCGCAGGATCTTGCCGGAACGGGTCTTCGGCAGCCGCGCCACCGTGATCGCGAGCTTGAACGCGGCGACCGGCCCGAGCTTGTCGCGCACCAGCGCCACGACGTCCTTCTCGACCTCGGCGGGCTGCTTGGTCACGCCGGCCTTCAGTACCAGGAAGCCGCACGGCACCTCGCCCTTGATCGCGTCCTTGACGCCGAGCACGGCGCATTCGGCGACATCGGGATGCGAGGCGAGGATCTCCTCCATGCCGCCGGTGGAGAGCCGGTGGCCGGCGACATTGATGATGTCGTCGGTGCGGCCCATCACCCAGACATAGCCGTCCGCATCCTTGTAGCCGGCATCCGAGGTCTTGTAGTAGCCGGGGAATTCCGAGAGATAGGCGTCCCTGAAGCGATCGTCCTGCTGCCACAGCGTCGGCAGGCAGCCCGGCGGCATCGGCAGCTTGATGACGATCGAGCCCATCGTGCCAGCCGCCACCGGCTTTGCCGCCTCGTCGACGATGTCGACCTGATAGCCCGGCATCGGCACCGTGGGCGAGCCGTGCTTGACCGGCAGCTGGCCGAGCCCGACCGGATTGCCGGCGATGCACCAGCCGGTCTCGGTCTGCCACCAGTGGTCGATGACCGGCACCTTCAGCTGCTGCTCGGCCCACTCCACGGTCGGCGGATCGGCGCGCTCGCCGGCGAGGAACAGGGTGCGGAAGCTCGAGAGATCGTAATTCCGGATGAACTTGCCTTCGGGGTCTTCCTTCTTGATCGCGCGGAACGCGGTCGGCGCGGTGAAGAAGGCGACCGCCTTGTGCTCGCTGATCACGCGCCAGAACGCGCCGGCATCCGGCGTGCCAATCGGCTTGCCCTCGTACATGATGGTGGTCGCGCCGTGGATCAGCGGGCCATAGACGATGTAGGAATGGCCGACCACCCAGCCGATGTCGGAGCCGCACCACCAGATCTCGCCGGGCTTCACGCCGTAGAGATTGTGCATCGACCATTTCAGCGCGACGAGATGCCCGCCATTGTCGCGCACCACGCCTTTCGGGATTCCGGTCGTGCCTGACGTGTAGAGGATGTAGAGCGGATCGGTGGCGGCTACCGGCACGCACGGCGCGGCCTTGCCGGCATCGAACGCGGCCTGGCGAAGCGTCGCCCAATCATGATCGCGGCCCGCGGTGAGCTCGCAAGCCTGCTGCGGCCGCTGCAGGATGATGCAGGTCTCGGGCTTGCTGCCGGCGAGGCGGATCGCCTCGTCGAGCAGCGGCTTGTATTGCACGATGCGCCCGGGCTCGATGCCGCAGCTCGCCGAGAAGATCAGCTTCGGCTTGGCGTCATCGATGCGGGTCGCGAGTTCCTTGGCCGCGAAGCCGCCGAACACCACGCTGTGCACCGCGCCGATCCGCGCGCAGGCGAGCATCGCGACGACGGCCTCCGGCACCATCGGCATATAGAGGATGACGCGATCGCCCTTCGCCACGCCGAAATCCTGCATCACCGCAGCCAGCGTCTGCACTTCCTCCAACAATTCGGAATAGGTGAACTTGGTGATCGTGTTGGTGAGCGGCGAATCGTGGATCAGCGCGACCTGGCCGGCGCGGCCGCCGGCGACATGGCGATCCAGCGCGTTGTAGCAGGTGTTGACCACGGCGCCCGCGAACCAGCGCCCATAGGCGCCCATGGAGGGATCGAAGATCTTCTTGGCCGGCTCGATCCAGTCGATCTCGCGCGCCGCTTCCGCCCAAAAGCCCTCGGGGTCCCGGAGCGAGCGGGCATACACCTCATGATACCGGCTCTGCTGGATATTCATCGCGTTTCTCCCTCGCGCGGTCGCGCGTCATTTGCCGACCATTGTCACGGGAAGTGGCGCCGTTTCAAGCCGAAATGACCGCGACCTTCGGCCGGGTCGGAGCAAAGCGTTTTCGAGCGAAGTGGGTCCCGGTTCGCGTGAAGAAAACGCGTCAAAACAAGAATCTAGAGCTCATTCCGCTTCGATCGGAACGGAGCACTAGTAGCCGTCGACGCCGTTGATCCGCTGCAGCCGCTCGCGCATCGCCTTTTCCAGATCGTAGCCCGGCTTGCCGAAGTCGGCATTGCGGCGGGCGATGAACTGATCCTGCGCGCGCTGCAGCTCGCGCGCCTGGCGCGGATTCTGCGTCTCGCGCACCGTGCGGAAGGTGGATGCGACGATCTCGCGATCGAGATCGGCAAGCGTGGGATTGGCGCAGATTGCCTTCTCCACCGGCCGGCGCGCCTTGCGGCAATCGAAGCTCGGCTTGCCGGCGACCGCCATCATGGCGCCGATCCGCTCCAGCTCCAGCGACAGCGATTTGTAGTTGGCCCTGGCGGCGGCGTGATTGGGGTCGAGCTTGACGGCAGCACCAAAATCCAGGATCGCCTTCGGCCGGTCGCCCTTGCGGCGCCACAGCTCGCCGCGCGCATTATGCGCATCGGCAAGCGATGGATCGAGCTTGAGCGCGGTGTCATAGTCTGCGATCGCGCGATCGATCATCTGCTTGCGGTCATAGGCGGCCGCCCGCGCCATCAGCGCCTTAACGCGATCGGGCCTCGTCGCCTTCTCATTGTCGATCAGCGCGCCGCAGACATCGATGATCTTGTCGTCATCGGCGGCCGCTGCCGCCGCGATGCAGGGGCCGGCGTTGGCCTGCACATCCTCGCCCGGTTCGCTGCCGGTGGCGCGCGCAACGCCCGTCATCAGCGCGCCCGACAGGCCGACACAGACCAGCATCGCGGCCAGATTTGCAGGTTTGCGTCGCATCCTGATCGCCGACAAATCGTCCCTCTTCCGCGCCCGAACCGCCGGCCTCCGATGCCCGGCGGCGCGCTATTTGCCGCAAAACCACACGCTGGATTATACGTCAATTGCGACGATCGGCTGCATCGGGGGTTCGGCTTGCTCACATTCGAATGGATCATCGGGCTGTTGCTCGCGGCGGTGGCGCTATCGGCGCTGGCGCGGCGGATCAAGGTGCCCTACCCGACCTTCCTGGCGCTCGGCGGCGTGCTGCTGACGCTGCTGCCGTGGGCCCCGACCTGGGCGCTGGAACCGAAACTGGCGCTGGCGCTGTTCGTCGCACCCGTGCTGCTCGATGCCGCGTTCGACACTTCGCTGCGCGATCTCCGCAACAACTGGCTGCCGGTCTCGACGCTGGTGGTGGTCGCGGTCGGCGTCACCACGGCGGCGGTCGCGGTGGTCGCACATTGGCTGCGCCCGGACATGCCATGGGCGGTTGCAATCGCGCTCGGCGCCATCGTGGCACCGCCGGACGCGGCCGCAGCCACCGCGATCCTGCGCCAGGTCAACCTGCCCTACCGGATCCAGAAGATCCTCGAAGGAGAAAGCCTGCTCAACGATGCCAGCGCGCTGCTCATCTATCGCGTCGCGGTCGGCCTCGTCGCCGCCGAGCACATGAAGATCCGCGAGTTCGTGCCGTCCATCACGATTGCGCTGGTCGGCAGCCTCGCCGCCGGCTTCCTGTTCGCGCAAGTCTGGATGATGATCACGCGTCGCATCACCGAGGCACCGAGCGCGATCATCACGCAGTTCGGCGGCACTTTCATGGTGTGGATCATTGCCGAGCATCTCGGGCTGTCCGGCATCCTCACCATCATCGCCTATGCGATCACCATCTCGCGCACCGCGCCGGCCCGCACATCGGCGCGGCTGCGCGTGTCGTCCTACGCGGTGTGGGAAACCGTCGTGTTCGTGCTCAACGTGCTCGCCTTCATGCTGATCGGCCTGCAGTTGCGCCCGATCTGGTCCGGACTCGACGACGAGGTGCGGTGGAAATATTGCAGCTTTGCCGCCGCGATCCTCGCCGTCGTGATCCTCGCTCGCATCCTCTGGGTGATGCCCTACGGCGCGCTGCTGCGCACACTGAAGGCGCGCAACCTGCTGCCGGCCCACGTGGTGGACGCCGTGCCGACCTTGAAGCGCGGCTTCATCGTGTCCTGGTGCGGAATGCGCGGCATCGTCACGCTGGCGGCGGCGTTTGCGCTCCCTGAATGGTTTCCGTATCGCGATCTGATCCTGCTGACGGCGTTTGCCGTAGTGCTCGGTTCGCTCGTGATCCAGGGACTGACGCTGCGGCCGTTGATCCTGGCGTTGAATTTCGGGGACGACGATCCGGTCGGACGCGAGGCGGCCCATGCCCGCGGCGTGGTGTTTCGCGCCGCGCTCGACGAGATCGACGCCGACCCGTCGGAAGAGGCCGAGATCCTGCGGCTCGAATATCGCGCCGTGCTGCTGCGCGCGGAGAATGATCCCGACGGCGGCCTGACCTCACGCGAGCTGCCGTCGGATCCGCTGCGCCGCCGCGCCATCGCCGCGGCGCGTCAGGCATTGCTCAATCTGCGCCGCACCGAAGCGATCGGCGACGACGCATTCCATCTGGTCGAGGAAGAGCTCGACCGCGCCGAGCTCAGCGTGGAGGCCTAAAGCGCCATGAGGTTCGGATGAATAGCCGCCGCGACAGCACTGCGCTCCCTCTCCCCGTTCTTTACGGGGAGGGTTGGGGTGAGGGGCTGTCTCCGCGTAACCGGCGATAGCTGCATTTGCGGAGAATCCCCCTCACCCGGAATGCATCTAGCGATGCATTCCGACCTCTCCCCGCACGCGGGGCGAGGTAAAGCGAAGTTCGCTGCTCAGGCGCCCGACTTCAAGCACCCGACTTGGAGGTGATGCCGCCGTCGACCACGAGCTCGATGCCGGTGACATACTTCGATTCGTCCGACGCCAGGAACAGCGCGGCATTGGCGACGTCCCAGGCGTCGCCCATATGCCCCATCGGCACCTGCGCGTCGCGGGCGCGCCACATCGCCTCGACATCGCCCTTGGCGTAGCTCTGCGCCAGCCCGGCCGAATGCGCGACCATCGGTGTCTTCATCAGTCCGGGCAGGATCGCGTTGACGCGCACATGCTTCGAGGCGAACTCGACCGCGGTCGAGCGCGTCATCTGGTTCATCGCGGCCTTGCTCGCGTTGTAGCTGACATAGGAAATGCCGACATGGCGGATCGAGGCGATCGAGGAGATGTTGATGATCGAGCCGCCGCCCTGCTTGATCATGACGGGAATGACGTGCTTCATCGACAGATAGGCGCTCTTGAGGTTGACCGCGAAGACGCGGTCCCACTCGGCTTCCGCAACTTCCACCACGCTGCCGACCTCGGCGATGCCGACATTGTTGTCGAGCACGTCGATGCGGCCGTAGGCCTTCAGGCAGGCCGCGACCATCGCCTCGACCTCGCCGGCGCGCGAGACATCGGCGGTGAATGCGACAGCCTTGCCGCCCTCGCCGGTGATGATGCCGACGGTCTCCTCCGCCGCGGCGCCGTTGCGATCGACGCAGAAGACGCTGGCGCCCTCGCGCGCAAAGGTGACGGCGGTCGCCTTGCCATTGCCCCAGCCGGGCCCGATCGAACCCGCACCGACCACCATCGCAACCTTGCCCTTGAGCCGATCCATCGGTCTTTCTCCCTTGTTGTTCTTGTCGTGACTGTAGCCCGGATGAGCGAAGCGATATCCGGGAGCGCTATCCCCCGCATATCGCTCCGCTCATGCGGGCTACGGATACTTACTACGGATTCTCGCAAACACTCATCGTCGTGACATTAGCACCGATCGGATGCCCGATAATCTCCGATAGCGTCTGGCAGTGTCCCTCCTGGCACAGGTGCCATTCACCCGCGGCGCCGGAATTGCCGAGCACGACCTCCGCCCTTGGCGCCGGCGGGGGCGACCATTGAAACCAGCCATCGACGAGGCGCGCCTCCGGCGGCGGCTCCATGCCGGCGCCCATGCCCTTGACGCGCGCCTGTTGCAGCGTGAGCCCGGCCGGCGTGACCAGCCAGTCCTCCTGCCAGGCGCTCTTCTCGATCGAATGCGTCCAGGCGAGCGTGAAGGCCGCGATCGACAGCGCCTTCACGACTCCCGCGGAAGCGAGGCAGAGGCTCAAGCCGCCGCCACCGCATTGCGCGGACGCTGCCGCCATTGCCATAGCACGACAGCAGCAGCGAGCGTGAAGCCCGCTGTATCCGAGAACGGGAAATCGCCGAGCAGGCAGAGCGCGGCGCCGAACGCGACCAGGATCTCGATGAAAGTCAGCCGCGTGAACAGGAAGCCGATCGCGACGATGCCGAACAATCCGATCGCCACCAGCGCCTTGAAGGTCGCCAGCGCCACAGCGCCGTAGAAGCCGAGCTGCGCCTGCATCGGATCCCCGGTCTGCAGCATCAGCGCCGGCGAATAGACGAAGATGAACGGAATGACGTAGCCGGCCAGCGCGATCCGCATCGCCTCCCAGCCGATTTTGTCCGGGTTCTCCTTGGCGATCGGCGCCGCAGCCAGGGCCGCGAGCGCGACCGGCGGCGAGAGGTCGGCCATGATGCCGTAGTAGAACGCAAACATGTGGCTCGCGATCAGCGGCACGCCGAGCTTGGCGAGCGCAGGCGCGGCCAGCGCCGCGGTGATGATGTAGGTCGGGATCGTCGGGATGCCGGTGCCGAGCAGGATCGACAGCAGCATGGTCATGATCAGCGCCAGGAACAGGCTCTTGGCGCCGAGCCCGATGATCCAGCTGCCGAAGATGGTGCCGACGCCGGTCTGCGTCATCATGCCGATGATGGTGCCGACGATGGCGCAGGCCATGCCGACCGTCAGCGCCGATTTGGCGCTGTCGGCGAGCGAGTCGCGGCAGGCTTTCAGGGTGGCGCGGCCGCCGCGGGTGATCGCCGCGATCACGATGAGGCCGGCGACGACGCTGGCGACCGGAACGATCTCGATGCCGTGGCGCGACACCGCGGCAACCACCAGCGCGAGGCCGATCCAGAAGATGTAGCGCACGATGGTGTTGGAGAAGCCGAGCGTGATGCTGGCGCCGAGGATCAGCGCGACCGTGAGCGCAAGTCCCATGCTGCCGGCATAGAGCGGCGTGAAGCCCTCGAACAGCATGTAGACCAGCGCCGCGAGCGGCAACACCAGGTACCAGCGCGCCACCAGCGCTTTCCAGGCGCTCGGGATCTCCGAGCGCTTCATGCCGACGAGGCCGTGCTTGCCGGCTTCCAGATGCACCATCCAGAACGCCGAGGCGAAGTAGAGGACCGCCGGGATCACCGCGGCCTTGACAATCTCCGAATAGGGCAAGCCGAGCGTCTCGGCCATGATGAAGGCGACCGCGCCCATGACGGGCGGCATGATCTGGCCGCCCATCGAAGCGGTGGCCTCGACGCCGGCGGCGAAGGCGCGGCGATAGCCGAACTTGATCATCAGGGGGATCGTGAACTGGCCGACGGTGACGACGTTGGCGACGCCCGAACCCGAGATCGTGCCCATCATGCCCGAAGCGAACACCGCGACCTTGGCGGGGCCGCCGCGGGTGCGGCCGAACAGGCCGAGCGAGACGTCGGTGAACAGCTGGATCATGCCGGCGCGTTCCAGGAATGAGCCGAACAGGATGAACAGGAAGATGTAGGTCGCCGAGACATAGATCGGCACGCCGTAGAAGCCTTCGGTGCCGAACGAGAGATGGGTGACGATCTGGTCGAAGTCATAGCCGCGGTGATTGAACGGCGACGGCAGATATTGGCCGAAGAACCAGTAGAGCAGACAGGCGCCGCACATCAGCGGCAGCGCCGCCCCCATCAGCCGCCGCGTGCCCTCGAAGATCAGGACCGCGAGCAGCGTGCCGACCGCGAGATCCATGTTAGTCGGATCGCCGTCGCGGGCGATCAAGTCGGCATAGAAGATCCACTGGTAGAGCCCGCAGAGGAACCCGGCGGCGCCGACGATCCAGCTCACCGCGCGGCCCAAATCTGTCTTGGCGGTGAAATTACCGATCAGGCCGAAGGTCAGGAGGATCAGGAAGCCGACATGGACGCCGCGCACCACCTGGCTCGGCAGGTAGTTGAAAGCCGCGACATAGAGCTGGAACACCGCAAAGGCGAGACCGATGGCATAGGCCAAGTGCCCCCAGGCGCCCGGGCCGAAGCCCTCCGGAAAGCCATGCTCGAAATTGTCGAATTCAACCTTGATGGGCTGCTCGCCCTCAACCTGCTGCTGCATATGATCAGCCCCCCGCCGTGCCAACGGCGCTTATATCCACTGAGTCCGCCCACCGAAAGCCGGGACAGGAAAAACGCGCCACGTCATTGCGAGCGAAGCGAAGCAATCCATCGCGCCACAAGGAGAGAGATGGATTGCTTCGTCGCTTCGCTCCTCGCAATGACGGCAAGGAGCAGACGTTCCGGCCCTACTTAATCAGGCCCTTCTCCTTGTAATACCGGATCGCGCCGGGATGCAGCGGCACCGGGCTGCCGGTCGCGGCGGCCTCGAGCTTGATCTCCTTGCCCGCGGCGTGGGCGTTGGCGAGTTCCGGCAGCGATTCGTAGACCAGCTTGGTCATCTGATAGGCGAGATCGTCCGACACCGCGCTCGAGGTCACGAGGTAGTTCACGACCGCGGCGGTCGGCACGTCCTTGTCCTGGCCCGTATAGGTGTTGGCCGGGATGATCACGGAGACGAAGGGCGGGCCGATCTTGTCGACGGTCTCCTTCGGCACGGCGACCACGGTGATCTCGCTCGAGGTCGAGAGGTCCTTCAGCGAGGCGACGCCGAGGCCGGCGGACTGCAGCGTGGCGTTGAGCTGGCGGTTCTTCATCAGATCCACCGATTCGGCGAACGGCAGGTACTCGACCTTGCCGAGATCCTTGTAGCTCATGCCGGCGGCCGCGAGGATCGCGCGCGAGTTGAGCTCGGTGCCGGACTTCGGCGCACCGACCGACAGGCTCTTGCCCTTGAGATCGGCGAGTGTCTTGATGCCGCTCTCGGCGGTCGCGACGATCTGGATGTAGTTCGGATAGATCGCGCCGATGGTGCGCAGCTTGTCGAGCTTGTTCTTGAAGCCGGCTTCGGCGTCGCCTTCCCAGGCGGCTTTGAGCGAATCGCCGAGCGTGAAGGCGATCTCGCCGCGGCCCTGCTGCAGCAGCACCAGGTTCTCGACCGAGGCCTTGGTCGCCTGCACCTGGGTTTTCACGCCGGGGATCTTGTCGCCGTAGATCTTCCCCATCGCGACGCCGAGCGGATAGTAGACGCCGGAGGTGCCGCCGGTGAGCACGTTAATGAACTGCTCGGCCTGTGCGACAGGCGCGGACAAAACGCTGGCTGCCACGATCGCGGCAGCCATCAACTTGGAATTCATGAGTATTATTCTCCCCTTAAGCCGGCCGGAAATTGGCCGGACACCCCCGCCGGGTCAACCCATCCAAATGACGCATGCGCGGCGGAAATCCCCGATAGCAACACCACTTTACCTGCCGCGGGAACTCGCCGCGCGACCGGGCGACCGCTTCGAGCTGGTCGCCGCGACCCGGGCGCTGGCGGCCGCTAACGGCTCGGTATTCGCGCCGGCGATCGCCGCGGTGACACTCGGCATTGTCGGACCCAAAGCGTTCTCGGCGCGGACCGGCCGCAACGAAGCAGCGAAGATCGGCTTGCGGCCCCAGATGTCGGCTTGAGCACCGCTGTCGCCGGATTCATTGTCGTCCATGCAGGTTGCAGCGCTGCATTCCTGTTCCTTGCAGCTATCGCTTGTGCCGCGCTGATCGGCTACCGCGCGTTGATGCGGGAGACGTTGCGAACAGCAGCGACGACGTCACGCACATCTGCATTGGCATCACAAAACGGATGATCTGATTCGCCGTCGGCGCTCCGCGGAGCACTCTGCATGATGCGATCTGATGTCCGACAATGACGCAATTCCGCGTCTGCGTCGACGCGACAACACAGTCATTAACGCCGTCTCTCGATGACACACGCGCACAGTGTTTCTGCTGACGTGCAAAGTCGGACGCGATCGCGCTCATGAATGTCAGATGACGCATTTGTTGCAGGTGTAACAGCGGTGAGACGCCGCGATTCCAGCGCCATTTGAATCGAATTGAATCCTTTAAGGTTAGCGGGGCAATCAATGTATGATCCAGAAATTTCCATGATTGCCGCCGCTCTAGGATGTACGAGTCAAGCCGGGGTAACTACGGACAAGGCGGGGCATGAATCACATCAGTCACATCGAACGCACGCGAGCCGGCTGGTTCGGACATCGCAAGCTGACCCCACGCGCATGCATTGCGGACAGCAAAAAACACCTTCGCACCTTCCTCGCCGAGGCGCTGGAAGACCTCGGCTTCATCACCAGTGAATGCAGTCAGGCGTTGGAACTCGACACCGTTCTGGACGCGGAACGGCCCGATCTCCTGGTGCTCGGCGTGTCCGTGGACGGCATCGAAGTCAGTAAAATTCTCGAGACTTTGGTGAGAAAGAACTATGGCGGCAAGGTCCTCGTCATCGGGCAGCCGGACTCGATCATCGTCAAGGCGGTCCGACAAATCGGCGACGAGTACGGCATCGCCATGCTGCCGGCGCTGTCGACGCCGTTCAGCGCCGGGACCCTTCGCGACAGTCTTGCGTCGTTGATGCCGCTTGAACCCGCGCCGAGCCCGGCGGTGGACGTGCCCGAAGCGCTGAAGGCCGGCTGGCTCGAGCTGTGGTATCAGCAGAAAATTCATCTCCGGACGCTGGTGCCGAGCGGCGCCGAGGCGCTGATCCGGATGCGCCATCCGGCCTGGGGCGTCGTGCCGCCAGCCTACTTCATCCCGGACGAAAGCGATCCGCATTTTCATGCGCTGTCCGAGTTCGTGATCGAGCGCGCAATCGAGGACTGGCGCTATCTCCTCGAGCAGACCGGGCCGGTCAATCTCTCGGTCAACCTGCCGATCTCCTTCCTTGCCGACGATCGTGCCGTGCGCGAGCTCTGTTACCGGATGCCGGATCATGCGGCCTTCGCGGGCCTCTTGATCGAGATCGACAGCACCGACGTGGTCGATCATCTGGATCTGGCGATCGATGTCGCCCGGCGCGTTCGACTGCACAATATCGGCATCTCGATCGACAATGTCGGCGCGAACTGGCCGTCTTTGCTGGGACTGCCGAACTTTCCGTTCGTCCAGCTCAAGGTCGACCATCAATTCGTCACCGGCTGCGCGGATCAGCGCCTGAAGCAGACGGTGTGCCGGCGTGTCGTGGAGCTGGCCCACGACAACGACGCGCAGGTCGTGGCCCAGGGAGTCGAGACGCGTGCGGACTTTCTCGCCGCGCACGAAATGGATTTCGATCAGGTCCAGGGCTACCTGTTCGGCAAGCCGATGGGCGTCAAGAAGTTCGCCCGCTCACGCATGCATTTCTCTGAGAAAGAGCCAGCCTCCTGAGGCATCGCCTCTGGTCAGGCTCATGTGTCGCGATCGATCGCGCGCAGCGCTTCGCCGCGCGCGATCAGGCGTTTTGCATTGGAATAGGTCGGCACCTCGAGCAGCGAGCCGTCAAGTTCGACGCGCCCAAAGCCCTTTGTCCGCGCCGCTTCGAACGCCGCGGCGATCCTGCTCGCCTGGCGCAACTCCTCCTCGCTCGGCGTCAGGACGCTGTTGACGATCGAGGCATGCGCGGGATCGACCAGGCTCTTTGCGGTGTAACCCAGCCGGCGCGCCCAGATCGTGTCGCGTTCGACGCCTTCAGCGTCGCTCCAGGTGTAGGGACAATCGACCGCGACGACATCAGCGGCACGACATTCGACGATGAAGCGCTGCCGCGCGTAAGCCAGCTCCAGGCCGTCGCTGCCGCGCTCGGCACCAAGATCGGCGGCGAGGTCTTCGGAGGCCATCAGGCAACCGATGACGCGCCGGCTCGCCATGGCGATCACACCGGTCTGCACCAGACCGCGCGCGAACTCGATATTCGGCAGCAGCGACGTCGATCCCTCGGCGATACCGTAGTCACGCTCGAACCGCGTCACCGCCTCGTCGAGCCTGACGACATGGTGCGGCTCGGCGACCTTCGGCAGCGCGACGATATCCGGACGTCCGCGCATCACGGCGGCGAGATCGTCCATGCCGTCCTGGTCCAGCGGATTGACGCGGACCGCGACCATCACGCCCTGGTCGCGCCAGGCGGCGTAGAGCTCGGCCGCCAAGGCCCGCGCCTTCGGGCGCAGCGGCGGCGGGGTAAAATCCTCGAGCTCGTGGATCAGCACGTCGGCGCCGCCGGCGGCCGCGTGCTGCAGCACGTCCTCGTTGGCGCCTTCGAGAAACAGCCAGGAGCGGCACAGCGGGGCCGGGCGCAGCTTGCGCATCACGCGGCCCGCGCCGACGTCACTGGAACGTCATGTCGAGGCATTTCGAGATGTCGGAGCCGAGGCCGGACGAGATGGTGATGCAGCCGCGGATCTTCTGGGTGTTGACGTCGTTCGCCCAGATCGCATAGCCGCCGGGACCGAAGAACGAGTTGGTGTTCGGCGGCTCGGTCTCGGTGGCGTCGAAGGTGTAATTGCCGTCGGTCTCGAAAATGCGCGGCTTCTTGGTGCAGCCGCCGTCGGCCTGCACGTTGATGACCTCCTTGTTGTCCCGCGTCAGCGCCAGCGAGACCTGACAGCGGAAGTATTCCGAGGTCTTGGCGTTGAACAGATAGGCGTAGGACTTGCAGGTCGCGGTGTTCAGCTTGCCGGCGGACAGGCCGCGGCTGCAGGAGATCCGCTGGTTGTTGGAGAGCTTGAACTCGTCCGCCTGCGCGACTGACGCCAGCGTCATGAACGACAGAGCGACACCGATTCCGATCTTCATGACGTGGTTCATCCTGATCATCCCAAGGTCGTGTTTCCGGCAATCAAAGCGTTTGTAAACGGTAACGCGAAAATAGTCGCCAAGCTTGATGCGGGAAATCACAAAGTCCCCGATCCGCGAGCGGTCGCGCCGATTGTCGTATTGACGCACGAATATCGTTCGTGATTTGTTCAGAAACGTGGGGACGACGCCGTTTTCTCGGCCGGAGGTGGATCATGACGCATTTTTTGACCAAGACTTTTATCGCGACTGCGGCGTTTGCCGCGCTGACGACTTGCGCATTCGCGCAGGAGGCTGCGCCCTGGGAGCTGAAGCCCGACATGGGCTACGCTTATGACAAGGACGGCAAGACCTGGTCCTACAAGATGGGCACCAACAACGCCGGCACGCTGCTGAAGGGCGCCAAGAAGGTGCCGAAGGGGACGCTGTTCTTCATCGGCCAGAACGGCCAGCTCTACATGCGCTCCGGGCCCTATCTCGAGGGCGACGGCAAGTTCAAGTTCGGCTCGAATTAGAGCGTTTTCGAGCGAAGTGGACGCCGGTTCGCGTAAAGAAAACGCGTCAAGAAGAGTCCAGGGCTTCGGTTCTGATTCAATCAGAACCGAAAATGCCCTGACGGTTTTCGGCAGGCGTCAGAACGCCGCGGCCAATTCCTTCGCGCCCGGCTTGTTGCTGTTGAAGTCCATCCGCTCATTGGTGACGGCAAGCAACCTGGCCACCGTGTTGTGGCGGATGGCGACCGGGTTGCGCTCGTAGCCGGAGCGCTGGAAGAAGTTCGCGGTCGGCACCTGCTCGCGCATCGCCTGCGGCATGGTCACCATGTCGAGCCCGGTGCCGTCGCCGGTCAGGTTCATCATCTCGAGTTCGGCCGCCGTCAGCGGCCGGCTGTAGCCCTTGTTGCGGGCGAAGATCACCGAGGTCAGCAGCTTGTGGGTCTGCAGCATCGGGCCGACATCGATGTCGAGCACCATGGCATGGCACGCCCAGCCCTGCGGCGTATCGGCGAGGCGTTGATGCGCCGACCAGTCGTCGGGCACGGTGCGCGTGAACGCGACCATCTTCTTCAGCACCGCGAGCTTGTGCTCCATCGCCTTGCGCGCGGGCCCCTGCGTCCTCGCAACCCGCTCGGTCAGATCCCGCACGAATTCATGGCCCTGCTCGGCCAATAGCTCGACGGTGTTGGTGGTGAGCAGCTGGTTGTAGCCCATCGCGGTGGAGATGGCGCGCTTGCCGCCGTGCTCGATGCCCGCCTGCACATCGTAGGTGCCGGTGCCGCCGGTCTCGAACGAATAGACCCGCACCGCCTGCTCCGGCGTCAGCCCCGCGGCGCGCGCGTAGCGGGCATAGGCGCGCTTGAACTCGACCTCGCTGGCCGGCCGCTGCGGCGTGAACTGGAATTGCTCGGCCGCCGCCCTGACCAGATCGGAGGCCACCGGAAGCGTCTTGGGCGGACGCGGCGGCTTCCCTTCCTCCTCTTCCGGGGCCGGATTGACCGGCCGCTTCGGACCCTCATAGACCGGCGGCTGCTGCAGGACGTAATCGTCCAGCGAGATCTGCACGCGGTCGCGCCGCTTGGCATTGCGGCCGCGCCTCTTCTCGGCGATCGCGTTCCAATAGGCGCTGGCGTCCTGCTCGAAGGCGGCGCGCGCCTCCTGATATTCCTGCAGCTTGCGGCGATACTCCATGATCGCCTGCGGCGATGCCTGCGCCATCGCATTGGCGACGGAAGGCGGCAGCGCGTCGGCCTCGCCGGCAAAAACGGACGGCGCGCCGGCGGCGAGCGCGAGCGCGACAAATCCAGGGCACAGGCGAATCAATTGCGGGCGCATGGCCTCGTTGTAGCAAGCACGGCCGCGAAGTCAGCCCGGAATTGTCCGGATCGCAGCGGCCGGATGCCGCGATCGATGCAGAATATTCGCCACAATGCGGTGTTCTCCGAACGAAAGCCTTGGAGAAAGCCCTGGAGATTGCGATGAGAATGGCACTCTGGCTCGTCGCCGCCTGCGCGTTGACGCTCGCCGCATCGGCGCGCGCCGAGCGTCCGGACTGCGGAACGTTTCCGGATACGCGTTCACGCTTCACCTGTTACGAGAATGTGTCGCGGGCGCCTCAGGAACCCGAGGCCGCGGCGCATTCGTCTGGTGCGCAGGGGAAATCAATAAAGATGAACGCCCGCAAGCGGCGTCACAAATAGCATCATCGTCGCTACTTCCACGCGAACACAGGCTGCTCCAGTTCGGCGACGCGGGTGTTGCGGCCGGCCAGCACCTCGCGAAATTGATAGATCAGCGCGGCGGTCGGCGCATGGATCTGCTGGCCACCGAGGCGGAAGCGGATCACGCGGCGCGAGCTTTCAGGGATCGTGGCGAAGCTGAACGCGTCCTCCAGCTCGATCGCATCGAGGCCGATGCGATGGACGGAGGCGACCTCGTCCGGGTTCGGGAGGATCGCTGCATGCGCACCGGCCCAGACCACGACCGGCGTGATCAGATAGCCGGACCGCGTCGGATAATCGTCGAGCATGCCGAGCACGTCGCGCTCCGACAGTGCGAGCCCGAGCTCCTCATGCAGTTCGCGCAGCGCGGCCTCGACCTGCGTCTCGCCGGCATCGCAGCGCCCGCCCGGCAGCGCCCATTGCGCGCTATGGGCGCGCAGGCGCGCGCTGCGGCGGGTCAGCAGGAAGGCCGTGCCGCTGCCGTCGCCGCCTTCGGTCAGCGCGATCGCGACCGCCGCGCGCTTCAACGTCGGCGCGGCGTCCGCCGGCGCCAGGCGTGCGAATGCGGCACAGAGCTCTGCGATATTCCGCCGGGTGGCATCGTCAAATGTGCGGGCCATTGACCTTGACTACAACACAACAGCGTTTGATGAAATGACTGCTACCACATGCCTCCTGCGATCAATCATCAGCAAGCAACGGACCCCACCTCATGACGGCCAAGGCCGCGGACAAACTCAAATCCGACGGCTGGAAGATCGCCGAAACCACGGGATTCCTGACCCTGATCGGCCCGTTGTGGGAACGGTTGAAGGACGGCGCGCTTGAACTCGCGCTGATCACCGAAGACAAGCACCACAATCGCCGCGGCCTCGTGCAGGGCGGCGTGATCATGACCTTCGCCGACCGCGCCTGCGGCATGGCCGCACGCTACGTCTCGGGCAAGCCGACGCTTGCAACCGTGCAGCTCGACACCCATTTCGTCGAGGCCGGCAAGATCGGCGAGATCCTGACGACGCGGCCGCGCGTGGTACGCTCGACCCGCAGCCTGATCTTCATCACGGCCGAGGTAACCGTCGACAAGCGCTGTATCGCGATGGCCAACGGCGTGTTCAAGATTTTGAAGAACGAGAGTTGATCCTTTGTCATTCCGGGATGGTCCGAAGGACCAGACCAGGAATCTCGAGATTCCGGGCTCGATGCTTGCGCATCGCCCCGGAATGACCGCAGGAAAGGAAAGTCCGATGCAATATCGCCAGCTCGGCCGCAGCGGCCTGAAGGTCTCGCCGATTTGCCTCGGCACCATGATGTTCGGCGGACCGACCGACGAGGCGACCTCGGCGCGGATCGTGGCGAAGGCGCGCGAGGCCGGCATCAACTTCATCGACAGCGCCGACGCCTATAATGGCGGCAAGTCCGAGGAGGTCGTCGGACGCGCGATCTCGAACAGCCGGTCGAACTGGGTGCTCGCGACAAAACTCGCCAATCCAATCGGCGACGATCCTAACCACGGCGGGCTGTCGCGTCGCTGGGTGTTCCAGGCCGCCGACGAGAGCCTGAAGCGGCTCGGCACCGACTACATCGACGTCTACTATCTGCACAAGGAAGACCACGCGACGCCGCTCGACGAGACGGTGCGCGCGATGGGCGACCTGATCCGCGCCGGCAAGGTGCGCTATTTCGGCGTCTCCAACTACCGCGCCTGGCGCGTCGCCGAGATCTGCAACATCTGCGACCGGCTCGGCATCGACCGTCCGGTCGCGAGCCAGCCCTATTACAATGCGATGAACCGGATGCCGGAGGTCGAGCATTTCCCGGCCTGCGCCTATTACGGGCTCGGCATCGTGCCCTATAGCCCGCTGGCGCGCGGCGTGCTTACCGGCAAATACGCGCCCGACGCGGCGCCACCCGCGGACACGCGTGCGGGGCGCAACGACAAGCGCATGATGCAGACCGAGTGGCGGCCGGAATCGCTCGAGCTCGCGCAGGAAATCAAGCGCCACGCCGAGAGCAAAGGCATCACCGCCGGGCAGTTCGCGGTGTCCTGGGTACTGAACTCGTCGTTCGTCAGCGCCGTGATCGCGGGGCCGCGCACCGAAGCGCAATGGGACGACTACATCCGCGCGCTCGACTATCGCTTCACCGCCGAGGACGAAGCCCTGATCGACCGCCTCGTCGTCACCGGCCATCCCTCGACGCCGGGCTTCAACGACCCCGCCTATCCGATCGAGGGGCGCCGCGCGCGGAGCGGATAGCAGCTGTAACGGCAACCGTGCGGGCTGGCCCTCAATCCCATCCGCCGTCATTGCGAGGAGCAATAGCGACGAAGCAATCCACGTCTCCGCAAGCGGCACGATGGATTGCTTCGCTTCGCTCGCAATGACGGCGTCTTGCATTCGCGTGGTACGGATAACCCGCTCGGCAACGCCGAAGTTACGTTTCGTAGCTTCCGAATTGCGCGAAGCCCGAGTCGGCTGCAGCATCAGGGCATGGAAATGCTGATGCTGGTGCTGCAATGACGGCATCCAATGTACTGGACTGGATCGTGGCCCTCCTCGTCTGCTGGGCGAGCCTGACCGCAATCTTCGAGCCTCGGCGCGGTGCCTCGCAGTGCGACGTATCCACCGCGACGAGCAGCGCGCCGCAGGCCTCACTGGCGACCCCGACGCAGGCGGAGTTCGAGGAGATGATCCGCGACATGAAGCTGCATGATTGAACGGGATCGGCAAACCGCGAAAATCCTTCCGCATCGTCCCCAAATGAAACAGGGCGGCGCCGAAGCGCCGCCCTGCCCTGATTGCCGTTTGCTTGCCGCTTACTTCACGAGGTCGAAGCGGTCGGCGTTCATCACCTTGGTCCAGGCCGCGACGAAGTCCTTCACGAACTGCTCCTTGGAGTCGGACTGGCCGTAGACCTCGGCGAACGCCCGCAGCTGCGAGTGCGAGCCGAAGATCAGATCGACGCGGGTGCCGGTCCACCTCACCGCCTTGGTCTTGCGGTCGCGGCCCTCATAGACGCCCTGGCCGGCATCGCTCCACACCGTGCCCATGTCGAGCAAGTTGAGGAAGAAGTCGTTGGTGAGCGTCCCCGGCTTGCCGGTGAAAACGCCGTGCTTCGACTTCTTGGCATTGGCGCCGAGCACGCGCAGGCCGCCGACGAGGACCGTCAGTTCCGGTCCGGTCAGCCGCAGGAGTTGCGCACGGTCGACCAACGCCTCCTCGGGCTGCAGGAACTGATGCTTGCCGCCGATATAGTTGCGGAAGCCGTCAGCCCGCGGCTCGAGCGGAGCGAAGGACTCGACGTCGGTCTGGTCCTGCGTCGCATCGGTGCGGCCCGGCGTGAAGGGCACCTTCACATTGGTGCCGCCGTCCTTGGCCGCCTTCTCGATCGCAGCGGCGCCGCCGAGCACGATCAAATCGGCCAGCGAGACCTTCTTGCCGAACTCCTTCTGGATGGCTTCGAGCTTGCTCAGAACACCCTTGAGCTGCGCCGGCTCGTTGACATCCCAGTCCTTCTGCGGCGCAAGGCGGATGCGTGCACCATTGGCACCGCCGCGCTTGTCGGAGCCGCGGAACGTCGAGGCCGAGGCCCAGGCGGTCGACACCAGTTCGGACACCGACAGACCCGAGGCGAGGATCTTCGCCTTGAGCACCTCGATATCCTTGTCGTCGATCACGGCGTGATCGAGCGCCGGCACCGGGTCCTGCCAGATCAGCGTTTCCTTCGGCACCAGCGGGCCGAGGTAGCGCTGGATCGGACCCATGTCGCGGTGCGTGAGCTTGAACCAGGCGCGGGCGAAGGCGTCCGCGAACTGATCCGGATGCTCATAGAACCGGCGCGAGATCTTCTCATAGGCCGGATCGAAGCGCAGCGACAGGTCGGTGGTCAGCATCGTCGGGACATGCTTCTTCGACGGATCGAACGCGTCCGGAATGACGGCGTCCGCGCCCTTTGCCTTCCACTGCTTCGCACCCGCCGGGCTCTTCGTCAGCTCCCATTCGTACTTGAACAGGTTCTCGAAGAAGTGGTTGCTCCACTTGGTCGGGGTCTGGGTCCAGGTGACCTCGGGACCGCCGGTGATCGCGTCAGCGCCGACGCCGGTGCCGAACTTGCTCTTCCAGCCGAGACCCTGATCCTCGATCGCGCCACCTTCCGGCTCCGGACCGATCAACGATGGATCGCCCGCACCGTGGGTCTTGCCGAAGGTGTGGCCACCAGCAATCAGCGCGACGGTCTCCTCGTCGTTCATCGCCATGCGGAAGAACGTCTCGCGGATGTCCTTCGCGGCGGCGACCGGGTCCGGATTGCCATTCGGACCTTCCGGGTTGACGTAGATCAGGCCCATCTGCACCGCGCCGAGCGGCTCGGAGAGCTGGCGCTCGCCGCTATAGCGCTCGTCACCGAGCCAGGTGCCTTCCGGACCCCAGTACAGCTCTTCCGGCTCCCACACGTCGGCGCGCCCACCTGCAAAACCAAACGTCTTGAAGCCCATCGATTCCAGCGCGACGTTGCCGGCGAGGACCATCAGGTCGGCCCACGAGATCTTGCGGCCGTACTTCTGCTTGATCGGCCACAGCAGCCGGCGCGCCTTGTCGAGGTTGGCGTTGTCAGGCCAGCTGTTGAGCGGGGCGAAACGCTGCTGACCGGCACCGGCGCCGCCGCGGCCGTCGGTGATGCGATAGGTGCCCGCCGAGTGCCAGGCCATGCGGATCATCAGGCCGCCGTAATGGCCGAAGTCGGCCGGCCACCATTCTTGCGACGTCGTCATCAGGGCCGTGAGGTCCTTGATCACGGCGTTGAGATCGAGGCTCTTGAATTCCTTGGCGTAGTCGAAGCCCTTGCCCATCGGATCGGACAGGCTGGAGTTGCGATGCAGCACCTGAACGTCGAGCGTCTCCGGCCACCAGTCACGATTCGAGTGCCCGCGAGGCCCGCCTGTGAATGGGCATTTGCCCGCGCCTTCGTCGGTTTTTGCGTCCATGTTTCTTCTCCGAGGTGATGGATTCTGGAATGCGCTGGAGCTCTTCCAAAAACGATTCTACGCAACCCAATCCATCAGAGGAAATTGACTTTAGTGATCGCGTCGATAAGATTATCTGATGATAAATGTCACACTCCGGCAACTCAGGTATTTTGATGCTCTGGCCCACCACCGCCATTTCGGGCGCGCCGCGGATGCCTGCGCGGTGTCGCAGCCGGCGCTGTCGATGCAGATCCGCGAAATGGAACAGGCGGTCGGCGGCGTGCTGATCGAACGCAATGCGCGGCAGGTGACGCTGACGACCTTCGGCGAGGACCTGCTGCGCCGCGTGCGCGACATCCTGCGCTCGGTCGATGAGCTCGGCGACTTCGCGCGCGCCTCGCGCGACAAGCTTGCCGGGCGGCTGCGGGTCGGCATGATCCCGACCGTCGCGCCGTATCTGCTGCCGAAGGTGATCGAGAACCTGGCGCGGCTGCATCCCGAGCTCGACATCCATGTCCGCGAGACGCTGACGCCGAAGCTGATCAAGGAAGTCGCCGAGGGCCGGCTCGACACCGCGATCGTGGCGCTGCCGGTATCGGAACCGTCGCTGACCGAGGTCGCGCTGTTCTCGGAAAACTTCCTGCTGGTGCGGCCGGGCGAGGATGCCAAGACGCCGGTGCCGAGCGCCGAGATGCTGCGCGAGATGCGGCTGTTGCTGCTCGAGGAGGGCCACTGCTTCCGCGACCAGGCGCTGTCGTTCTGCAACATGCAGTCCTCGCCGCCGCGCGAGGTGCTGGACGCGAGTTCGCTGTCGACGCTGGTGCAGATGGTCGGCGCCGGTATCGGCGTCACCCTGATTCCCGAGATGGCGGTGACGGTGGAGACGCGCTCGGCGCCGGTCACGGTCTCGCGCTTCAAGCATCCGCAGCCGTCGCGCACCATCGGCATGGTCTGGCGCAAGACCTCTCCGCTCGCCGCGCAGCTCCAGCAGATCTCCGAGGTCGTCAGCCTCGCCGCCCGCGCCCTGCGTGCGCCGAAACAGGACGGCGCCAAGGAGCCGGCGAAGCGCGCGGGGCGAAGGAAGGTGGCGTGATTGCCGAGACGCTGCGGCGAAGATGTAGTTCTCGTTTGACGCACACGTCTCGCCACCCCCACAACCGTCGTCCTGGCGAAAGCCAGGACCCATAACCACCGCGTTTGATTGTGAACGGGATCGTGGCTCCAGCTTCGCTCAACAACTGATGGTCGGGGTAATGGGTCCTGGCTTTCGCCAGGACGACATCGAATATGTTGCGCGGTCCGGGAATCATACGTCCGCATTCTCGCGGCGAATGACGAGATGAGGCGGCGCCCCTACTTCTCCAGATACTTCTTCATCTCGGCGATCAGGCCGTCGCGCAGTTCGGGGCGCTTGAGGCCGAAGGCGATGTTGGCGCGGAGGAAGCCGGGCTTGGAGCCGCAATCGTGGCGCTCACCCTCGAACTCCACGCCGTAGAACTTCTGCGTCTTCGCAAGACCGATCATCGCATCGGTGAGCTGGATCTCGCCGCCGGCGCCGCGCTCCTGCGTGGCCAAGATGTTGAAGATCTCGGGCTGCAGGATGTAGCGGCCGGTGATCGACAGGTTGGACGGCGCGGTGCCCTGCGGCGGCTTCTCGACCATGCGGTCGACCTCGAAGATGTTGCCGGTGCGTTTGCCGACGCTGCAGATGCCGTATTGATGGGTGAGTTCGTCGGGCACCGCCTCGACCGCGATCAGGTTCGACTTGTCACCAAGCCTGCTCGCGGCATCGATCATCTGCTTGAGGCAGCCCGGCGTGTTCAGCACCAGCTCGTCCGGCAGCACCACCGCGAACGGCTCGTTGCCGATGATATCGCGGGCGCACCACACCGCGTGGCCGAGCCCGAGCGGCGCCTGCTGCCGGGTGAAGCTCATCGCGCCGGCCTCCGGCTGGTTCTGCGCCAGGATATCCTGCTCGGTCTTCTTGCCGCGCTGCGCCAGCGTGGTGTCGAGCTCGAACATGCGGTCGAAGTGATCCTCGATGACACCCTTGTTGCGGCCGGTGACGAACACGAAATGCTCGATGCCGGCTTCCCGGGCCTCGTCGACCACGTACTGGATCAGGGGCTTGTCGACGATCGTCAGCATCTCCTTCGGCATCGCCTTGGTGGCGGGCAGCACGCGGGTACCGAGACCGGCGACGGGGAATACGGCTTTGCGGATCTTCATGGGATTATCGGAAGCCTTGAAATGGGTGGGACGGCGGCACGAAATGAATCATGCCTTTGGTACCCCGTTTTGCAGCCGCCAACAAAGGCGGATGTGTGGTGCGGCTTAATTCCGCCGTTCCCGTCAGCCAAATGCGGGCCGCAACAAAATCTCGCCCTTGTTAAGTTATTGGAAACCGTGCCGGGGCCTTCTGGAACAGCACGATTTTGACAGGCACACGACAAATGCGCGCGATGGGAACATCAAGGACCAAGCTTTTCGGCGCGAGCCTGATCGCGCTGGCCCTGCTGCTGCCCGGCAGCACGCAAGCCCAGTCGGCGGGCAACGGCCTGACCAACCTGATCGACAGCATCTTTTCCGGACCGAACGCGACGCCGCCACAGGCCGCAACCGGACAGGACGGCGCGGCACCGCCGTGGAGCGGTGAAGACGGCGCCTCCGGCCATCCGCTGATGACCGCAGCGGCGATCCGCCAGGCCGCGTCGGACTTCCCGAACTGCGTCGCAGCGATGTGGCCAGATGCCGCACGGCGCAACATCACCCAAGAGAATTTCGAGCGCTTCACCGCCGGCCTGACGCCCGATCTGCGCATCATGGATCTGATGGATTCGCAGCCGGAGTTCACCAAGGCGATCTGGGATTATCTCGACATCCTGGTCAGCGACACCAGGCTCGCCAAGGGCCGCGAGATCCTTGCGAAATACAAGCCGCAGTTCGATGCCACCGAGAAGGCCTATGGCGTCGACCGCTACATCATTGCGGCGATCTGGGGCATCGAGTCGAACTACTCGACCCAGATGGGCGATCGCAACGTGGTGCAGTCGACCGCGACGCTCGCCTGCATCGGCCGCCGTCAGGCCTATTTCAAGGACGAGTTCCTGTCGGCGCTGGAAATCCTCAACCGCGGCGACCTCAGGCCCGAGCAGATGCGCGGCTCCTGGGCCGGCGCCTTCGGCCCGACCCAGTTCATGCCGACCGCGTTCAAGCGCTATGCCGTCGATGGCGACGGCGACGGCCGCCGCGACGTCGTCGACAATCCGAGCGACCTGATCGCCTCGACCGCCAACAATCTGAAGAAGGACGGCTGGCAGACCGGCGCGAACTGGGGCTACGAGGTCGTGCTGCCGCAAGGCCTCAATTACACGCTGGCCGACCGCGCCAAGGCCATGCCGCTGTCGCAATGGGAGCATCTCGGCCTCAAGCGGCCGAACGGCCAGCCATTCCTGCGGCCGTCCGACAAGGCCTATCTGCTGGCGCCGGCCGGCGCCGAGGGGCCGGGCTTCCTGATGCTGCAGAATTTCCGGGTGATCATGAAGTACAACCCGGCCGAGGCCTATGCGCTCGCCATCGGCCATTTCGCCGACCGCCTGCGCGGCGGCCAGCCCTTCGCGCAGCCCTGGCCGCGCCAGGAGCGGGTGCTGTCGCGCGCCGAGCGGCTGGAACTACAGCAGCTGCTGGCCCAGCGCGGCTTCTACAAGGGTACGCCCGACGGCCAGTTCGGCGGCCAGACCCGCGAGGCGCTGCGTGGCTTCCAGGTGTCGATCGGGGCACCGGCCGACGGTTTTGCCACCGCCGAGGTGCTGGAGCGGCTCAGGGGGCGGTAGGGCTGAAACCGGAGGCTGCCCCGTAGCCCGGATGCAGCGCAGCGAAATCCGGGGTTCTCGCCGTGCGACTGGTCTGGTCCCGGATTGCGCTTCGCTCCATCCGGGCTACGGCTCTTGCCCCTCCCGCAAACGGGAGAGGAGGCACGGTTCCGTCGCCGCGACGGCTGGGCCCTCCACCCCTAAAGTAACCGTGAAATCCGATATTTGCCGCCTGCCTTGACGGCGGCCGGAGGCACCCGATTTATGGTGGAAAAGCTGCCCGCTTGCGGCCCGATTCCGCTAGTATGCTCACGTACTTCCAGATCATTTGCGACCGAACGCGATGCGAGAGCCAAAGTCCTTTTTGCGCATATTCACCGAAGCCGGTCCGCTGGTCGCGCTGACGGTAGCGCTTGCGCTGTTGATCGGCATCGCCCAGCCCGCCTCGGCGCAATTCTTCGGCTTCCCCGGCTTTGGTGGCGGACCGCCGCAACCACAGCGCCGCGCTCCGCCGCAGCACGGCGGCGGCGGCTGGTTCGGCGGCGATTTCTTCGCGCCGTTCCAGCAGCAGCAACCGCAATCATCGCAGCCGCAGCGGCCACGCGAGGATTTCTCGCGCGCTCCGGCACCGGCCAAGCGCGAGGTGGCCGCCGAGCGCAACGTGCTCGTCATCGGCGACGCCATGGCCGACTGGCTCGGCTATGGCCTGGAAGATGCCTATTCCGACCAGCCCGACATGGGCGTGATCCGCAAGCACAAGACGGTCTCCGGCCTGATCCGCTATCAGCCCAAGGGCGATCCGGCGGATTGGGCCGCGGCCGCGAAGGGCATTCTCGCCACCGAGAACCCCGACGCCATCGTCGTGATGCTCGGCCTCAACGACCGCACCGCGATCCGAGAATCTGTCGTGGAGAAGAAGGTCGACAAGAAGGACGAGAAAAAGGACGCGCGCGGCAAGCCCGAAGCCAAGCCGGGCGACAAGCCCGATGCCGCCGCCAAAACTGATGGCAAGCCGGTCGAGGCCGAGCCGCCGGCCGACGACGCCGACAATGACTCGCAGGCCGCGCCGGAAAAGACTGCGCGTTCGCCGAACGGCCTCTATGAATTCCGCGACGACCGCTGGGTCGAGCTCTACGGCAAGAAGATCGAGGAGTTGATCAACGTGCTGAAGAGCAAGGGCGTGCCGGTGCTGTGGGTCGGCCTGCCCGCGATCCGCGGCCAGAAGGGCACGTCGGACATGCTGTTCCTCGACGCGCTCTATCGCGATGGCGCCGGCAAGGCCGGCATCACCTATGTTGACGTCTGGGACGGCTTTGTCGACGAGGCCGGCCGCTTCATGCAGAAGGGCCCGGACTTCGAAGGCCAGCCCCGCAAGCTGCGTACCGATGACGGCGTGTTCTTCACCAAGGCCGGCGCGCGCAAGCTCGCGCATTATGTCGAGCGCGAGGTGACGCGCCTGCTCGCGGTGCGCTCCGGGCCGATCGCGCTGCCGAGCGAACCCGCGACGCCGGATACCAGCGCGGAGCCCGGCAAGCCCGCGCCGCGGCCGCTGGCGGGCCCGGTGCTGCCGCTGGTCGCCTCCACCGTCGGCACCGATCAATTGCTCGGCGGACCGGGCTCGCGGCCCGCCGCCGTCGATGCGCTCGCCGCGCGCACGCTGGTGAAGGGGGAGGCGCTGGCGCCACCCGCCGGCCGCGCCGATGATTTCGTCTGGCCGCGCCGCGAGATGGGCCGCGAGCAAGCCAAGGGCGATGTGCCGGTTGCCGCGACCACGCCCGCCGCGCCGGCGGGCGGACCGGCCAATCCGCCGCCCTCGACCACGGCGATCGCGCCCGACGGCTCGATCATCACCGCACCGAAGCCGCCAAGGCGCGTGTTCCGTCCGGCCCAGACCCAGGCCCAGCCGCAACAGCAGCCGCAGACACAGCCTTGGCTGCGCGATCTGTTCGGGTTCGGCGCGCCGCAGCAGCGCCCGTTGGTCGCTCCGCCGCCGCGCCCGCCGCGCGGTGTCGGACAGCGGGCCGCAGTGCCGGGGAGTCCGTGGCAGTAGGCCGCGCGTCTTCCGATAGAATTGACGCTACATCCACGTCATTGCGAGCCAACGGGTCGCGCGAACGCGCGCCCGATGACAGGCTCCGCAAAGCAATCCATCGATCCGCACGCGCGGACGGCTGGCGCTTCAGCGCAAAATTGCTTTGCAATTTTGTCGCGAGCTCCTCGCAATGACGGTGGGCGAGATGGTATCAACCGTAGTAGCGCCAGCGCGACGGCGGCGGGCGGCGCGGCTGGCGCGTCATCAGGAGCGCGAGCGCAAAGCCGATGCCGCCGGCGATCAGCAGCGATCCCAGCGGGTTCTCCTGCACCGCATGCGCCACCGCCTTTTGTCCGCTGCGAACGGTCTCGCCGCGATGCTCATAGGCGTCCTTGGCGTAGTTGACCGCGGTGTCGGCGGCGTCGCGCGCGGCGTCCTTGGCCTGGCCGTAGAGATCCTGCACGGAGCCCGCGGCTTCGCGCGCGCGGCCCGAGGCCTGGGTCTGCGCATCTCCGGTCGCGTCGCCCACCGCGCCTTCGGCCTTGCCCGCGAACTCCTTCGCCGTTCCGAAAATCCGATCCTTGTCCATCGTCACGCTCCCTGATCTGTCCGGAAGCTAACCGGGAAACGGCGCGCAGGTTCCTGCGGTTACAGGATCAGCCCGCCGTCGACGACGATGGTCTGGCCGACGATGTAGGAGGCAAGCGGCGAGGCCAGGAACAGCGCGGCGCCGGCCATGTCGGCGGGCGTGCCGAGACGCTTCAGCGGAATGCGCTCGAGCGCGCCTTCGAGACGCTTCGGATTGGCCGTCGTCGCCTTGGTCATCTTGGTGTCGACGAGGCCGGGCGCGATGCCGTTGACCCGGATGCCGTTCTCCGCCCAGGCCTCGCCGAGCGTGCGCGTCAGCCCGACGGCACCGGTCTTCGAGGCGTTGTAGGCCGGATTGCCCATGGTCGAATGATAGGCCGCGGTCGAGCTCACGATGATCAGCGAGCCCTTGGCTGCGCTCAGCATCGCCTGGAATTTGGTCGCGCAGGCCATCAGGCTCATCAGGTTGACCTCGAGCACCTTGCGAAAACCCTCCATCTCGAATTCCCCGCGGCGGTAAATCACCGCGCCCTGCGCCAGCACCAGCACGTCGAGCCGGTCGAACGACGGCCTGAAGGCCTCGATCGCCTGCGGGTTGCTGACATCGAGCTGCGCGTAGGCGAGGCCCTCGAGATGCGAGCCTTCCTCGGCGGAATAGTCGCTCGCCTGCGCGCGGGTGCCGCAGATCGCGACGCGCGCGCCCTTGGCGCGGAACGCCTGCGCGATGCCGTTGCCGATGCCGCTGGAGCCGCCGACCACCAATACTTGCTTGCCGCCGAAATCGAGCTCGTTCATCGCGCGTTCCTCTCTCGTGCTGTTGTCTTGATTGAGCATGATCCTTCTCGGAAAGCCAACCGGGAAACTTGCGTTAACGCGCTGCGCGCATGCCGATATGGGATCAGTGGTTTGACGTATCTTGCGATCGGTGCCAGCGTTGCCGTCTCTCACAACGCAGAAAATCAACGGGGGTCCGTCATGTCCGAATACAAGCAGCTCAGCCGTTCGGTGAAGGGCCTCACCGTTCTCGTCACCGGCGCCGCCAGCGGCATGGGCCGCGCCACCGCGCGGGTGTTTGCCGATGAAGGCGCCAATGTCGCGGTCACCGACCTGACCGAAGAAGGCACGCAGGCGGTGACGAAGGAGATTTCGGCAAGCGGCGGCTCGGCGAAGGCCTGGACGCTCGACGTCGGCGATCGCGACGCCATCACCAAAGTCGTCAACGACGTCGCCGCACATTTCGGCGGGCTCGACATCATCGTCAACAATGCCGGCATCTCGGTGCGGGTGCCGATCGACGATCCCGCGTACGAGGACGCTTGGGCCAAGGGCATCGCGGTGATGCTGACGGCGCATCCGCGCATCATCCGCGCGGCACTGCCATACCTGCGCAAGTCGCGCTCGCCGCGCATCGTCAACATCGCCTCGACCGAGGCGCTCGGCGCGACCGCGCTGCACAGCCCCTACTCCGCGGCCAAGGGCGGCGTCACCAGCCTGACCCGCTCGCTCGCGGTGGAACTGGGACGCGAGGGCATCACCGTGAACTGCATCTGCCCGGGCCCGATCCGCACCGCCATCACCGACCGCATCTCCGAGGAGCACAAGACGCTCTACGCCAAGCGCCGCACCGCGCTCGCCCGTTACGGCGATCCGGAAGAGGTCGCGCACATGACGCTGAGCCTGTGCCTGCCCGCCGCATCGTTCCTGACCGGCGCCGTGATTCCGGTCGACGGCGGGTTGATGGCGCGGAATGCCTGACCCGCGCACGGCCCGCGAGCGTTGACAGCGCGCGCGCGTCGAGTAGCCTTCCCGTCAATGAAGCGGGAAAATCGCCCGCGATAGACGGGGAGATACGCCAATGACGGTCCTGATCCGGCAGCTTCACAAGCATTTCGTCGGCGAGGTTTCCGGCGTCGATCTGCGCAAGCCGCTGACGAAGCAGGAAGCGATCGACATTGAGGCCGGCATGGACAAATACGCCGTGCTTGTGTTCCACGGCCAGGACATCTCCGACGAGCAGCAGATGGCATTCGCGCTGAATTTCGGCGAGCGCGAAGATGCGCGCGGCGGCACGGTGACGAAGAAGCAGGACTACCGCCTCGCCTCCGGGCTGAACGACGTCAGCAATCTCGGCAAGGACGGCAAGCCGCTGCCGAAGGACCACCGCACCCATCTGTTCAACCTCGGCAACTGCCTGTGGCATTCCGACAGCTCGTTCCGGCCGATCCCGGCGAAATTCTCGCTGCTGTCGGCGCGCGTGGTGAACCCGAAGGGCGGCAACACCGAATTCGCCGACATGCGCGCCGCCTATGACGCGCTCGACGCCGAGACCAAGGCCGAGATCGAGGACATGATCTGCGAGCACTCGCTGATGTATTCGCGCGGCTCGCTCGGCTTCCTCGACTACACCGACGAGGAGAAGCAGATGTTCAAGCCGGTGCTGCAGCGCCTGGTGCGGACGCATCCGGTGCACGGCCGCAAGTCGCTGTATCTGTCCTCTCACGCCGGCGCCATCAGGGGCATGAGCATGCCGGAGGCGCGGCTGCTGCTGCGCGATCTGACCGAGCACGCGACGCAGCCCGAATTCGTCTATGTGCACAAATGGACGGTGCATGACCTCGTGATGTGGGACAACCGCCAGACCGTGCACCGCGTCCGCCGCTACGACCAGTCGCAGCCCCGCGACATGCGCCGCGCCACGGTGGCCGGCACCCAGCCGACGGTCGCGCAGGAAGCGGCGGAGTAGGCAGTACTACTGGTGTCGTCCCGGCGAAAGCCGGGACCCATAACCACAGAGCGCTGTTATTGCACGACGCTGTGGCCCCAGCGCGGCGTCACAACTGCATGCGGTGGTTATGGGTCCCGGCTTTCGCCGGGACGACACTGAGAATGCGTTGGGATCGTCGACGACCTCAGCGACAGCCTACGCGTGGCCCGCGTCGTTCGACAGCATGCCGGCCTCGATGCCGATCTTGCGCAAGGCGCGCGCGTATTTCTCGTCGACGTCGGTACCGAAGATCAATTCCGGATCGGCGTCGCAATGCAGCCAGCCATTGTGCTGGATCTCGTTCTCGAGCTGGCCCGGCGCCCAGCCGGCATAGCCGAGCGCGAGGATCGCGTGCTTCGGCCCGGCGCCCTTTGCGATCGCCTTCAGGATATCGACGGTCGCGGTGAGCGAGATGCCGTCGTCGATGTTCAGCGTCGCATCCTGAATGTAGAAGTCGCTGGAATGCAGCACGAAGCCGCGGCCGGTATCGACCGGGCCGCCCTTCATCACCTTCATCATCTCGGCATTCTCGGGCAGCTGGATCTGGTCCGACTTCTCGATGATGTCGAGCTGCACCAGTAGCCCGGGGAAATCGATGCTGCCGGCGGGACGGTTGACGATGATGCCCATCGCGCCCTCGGAGGAATGCGCGCACATGTAGATCACGGAGCGTTCGAAGCGGGGGTCGTTCATGACAGGCATCGCGATCAGCATCTGGCCGTCGAGATAGCCACCTTCGGCGGCATGGGCACCGACGGCCGGGCTTCTGCCGGCGGCGGTTTTGCGAGTCTTGCCTGTTTTGCCTTCAGGGCGCATCCGCAAAGGCCTTTCCTGCTGATTTGGCATCCTGATATCGGGTGGCGGTTCTGTCAATCAACCATCGACCGCCGTGCGGCGATGCATCACAAGCAATTCAATGGTTTGCACCGAAAGTTGCGGGTAAAGACGTCTCATGATCGTCATAGTTCCCTTGCGTGCCGCATTTGGCGTTGCCGCCCTGTTTTCCTTCGCATGTATGGCAACGGAGGTCCGCGCCGACGACGCCTCGCCGTGGCAACAGGACACGCATTCGGCGGTGCGGCTGCTCGCCGGATCGCGCAGCGGCGCGGTGCTGCTTGGCGGCATTGCGTTCCAATTGCAGGACGGCTGGAAGACCTATTGGCGGACGCCCGGCGATTCCGGCGTGCCGCCGCGGTTCGATTTCTCCAGGTCGGATAACGTCGAGGCGGTCACCGTGATGTGGCCGGCGCCGCGGCAATTCGACGACGGCGCCGGTGGCACCTCGCTCGGCTACAAGCACCAGGTGGTGCTGCCGCTGCGCATCGTGGCGAAGAATCCCGACAAGCCGCTGGTGCTGCGCGCCGACATCAACTACGCGGTGTGCGAGAAGCTGTGCGTACCGGTGGAGGCGAAGGCCGAGCTGGCGTTCGCGAGCGTCGCCTCGACCGAGGACGCCGCGCTTTCGGAAGCGCTCAACGCGGTGCCGAAGCCCGCCAATATCGGCGACCCGATCCCGTTTTCGATCCGCGACGTCAAGCGCGACGGCAAGAACAACGTGCTGGTCGATGTCAGCGCGCCCGAGAGCCGCGACCTCAGCCTGTTCGTCGAGGGGCCGACGCCCGACTGGGCGCTGCCGGTGCCCAAGCTCGTTGCGCAGGCGCCGCCGGGCGTGAAGCGTTTCTCTTTCGAGCTCGACGGCCTGCCGCCCGGCGCCAAGGCCGACGGCGCCGCGCTGAAGCTGACGCTGGTCGGCGGCGACAAAAGCTACGAATTCAATATCAATTTGAATTGAGCCGTGGGGTCATTCCGGGGTGAAGCAGCGCATCGAACCCGGAATCTCGAGCTCCCGGGTTCAGTGCTTCGCACTGCCCCGGGACGCCCCCGAAGAGGTGCGTCACCGAACCCAATCTTAACGTTTCGTTGATAGATCGGAGGCCATTGCCGCCACGCGGCGCTTTAGGAATTTTCCGCCTTGGCTGTGATGGAGACACAATCGGCAACCTCTGCGCCATTGGGCCGGGCCGCACGCCTGCGCGGCCTCGCAGCGCGCGCGCTCGACGGCACCAACGAGGCGTCGGTCACCAAGCGCCTCGCCGGCATGATCTTCGCCATCCGCGTCATCAGCGCCGGCATCGCCTATCTCGCGCAGATCCTGCTGGCGCGCTGGATGAGCGGCTCGGATTACGGCATCTATGTCTATGTCTGGACCTGGGTGCTGCTGCTCGGCAGCACCATGGATTTCGGCATCGCTCCCTCCGCGCAGAAGATCATTCCGGAATACCGCGCGCGCGGCGACCTTGCGGCGCTGCGCGGCTTCCTCTCCGGCGGCCGCTGGGTGGTGCTTGCGACGTCCAGCATCGTCGCGCTGCTGCTCGCCGGCGTGATCCACCTCGCCTCGCCCTGGATCGATCCCAACGCGGTGCTGCCGCTCTATATCGGCTGCCTGACCTTGCCGCCCTTCGTCGTCGCCAACACCCAGGACGGCATCTCCCGCGCGCATGACTGGATGCAGCTCGGCCTGATGCCGCAGTTCATCGTTCGGCAGGGGCTGATCATCGCGCTGACCGCCGGCGCGCTGGCGCTCGGCCTCAATCTCGGCGCCACCGCGGCGATGATCGCGAGCGCCGCCGCGGTATACATCGCGGCGATCTGCCAGATGGTCGTGCTCAACCGCCGCCTCACCGCCCATCTCGGGGTGGGCGAGAAGAGCTACGACGTCAAGGGCTGGTTCGCGATCTCGCTGCCGATCATGCTGGTCGAGAGCTTCTATCTGCTGCTCGGCTACACCGACGTGCTGATGCTGCAGCAGTTCCGCTCGTCCGAGGAGGTCGGCATCTATTTCGCCGTGGTGAAGACGCTGGCGCTGGTGTCGTTCGTGCACTACGCGATGGCGGCGACCACGGCGCACCGCTTCGCCGAATACAACGCGCTCGGCGACAAGGAGCGGCTGTCGGCCTATGTCGCGCACGCCATCAGCTGGACGTTCTGGCCCTCGCTGCTCGCGACCGTCGCCCTGCTGGTGTTCGGCAAGCCGCTGCTGTGGCTGTTCGGCCCGAAATTCGTCGACGGCTACAGCATCATGTTCGTCGCCGCGATCGGCCTCGTGGTCCGCTCGGCGATCGGGCCGGTGGAGCGGCTGTTGAACATGCTCGGCCACCAGAGCATCTGCGCGACCGCCTATGCGGTGTCGTTCCTGATGAATGTCGGGCTCTGCATCGCCCTCGTCCCCCGCTACGGCGGGATGGGCGCCGCCGCCTCGACCTCGCTGTCGCTGACCTTCGAGACGATCCTCTTGTTCTATGTCGTGCGCTCGCGCCTCGGGCTGCACGTGCTGGCGTTCGGCAAGCGGCGGACGGCGCCGTAGCATTCGGCCGGCGCGGCATCATGCGATGCATGAGCGCGGCCGGACTGGAAAACCCGCCTAACGGCGTTCAGCCTTGCGCCGGTCAGGCGCGCCTGATGTCCGCCTGCTTCCAAGAGTGGCCGGCAACCATGCGTCGGAAGAACCACAGAACGGCTGGGCAAGCCAGCAGCACGGCGGCGCCGAAGTCGAGCGCCGCGCTCGCGGAGCCGACCGCGGTGGAGAGCTTTCCTCCGATCGCAGGTCCAGCCAGCATGCCGGCGTAAAAGACGGTGTAGAATATTCCCATTCCGATCGGCCGCGTCCTCTGCTCGAGCACGCGCGCAGGCAGGCTCATGATCGGACCGGCAGGCAGGCCGCAGAGGATTCCAAGAGCAATGACGACGGGAAGCACCGTGCCGCTGCGCGACAAGAGCAGTGTCAGGAGCGCGAAGGCGATGCAGCCCGTGATCAGGATGACATCGCCGCGCCTGGTCCGATCGGCGAGGAAGCCGCCCAACGGCACCGAAAGGGCGGCGAGCCAGAGCACGATACTGATGGTTGATCCGGCTGCGGCGCCGGACCAGCCTTGCTCGACCAGCATCGATGGACCGAAACTGAAGATCATCGCAAAACCGATGTTGTAGAGACACCAGATCAGCCCAGCGGCAATCACGGCGCAGATCGTGTCGGCGGTCAGGCTGCCGTGCTTGCCTTCAACCGCGACGGCCGCATCCGGCGCGCGATAAACCAGAGCGATGAGGCCGAGACCGATCAGGATCACCCCGGCGACGGCAAGATTGACGGCATGGAGTCCGAGCGTGGCTCCGATTGCCGGCAACAGCATGAGAGCGACTGCGATGCCGGCCGGCCACGAGTTGATGAAAATGGCCATCGCGGTGGCGATTTCCCGGCCGGCAAACCAGTCCGCGACCATCTTGGTCATCAGAACGTTCAGGAGCACGCCGCCGATGCCGGCAGTCAGTCGGCCCGCGATCTGCACGCTCCACGACGTCGACGTGGTCATCAGCAGTTCGCCTGCCAGCATCATCAGGAGACCGGCAAGGACCACCACCTTGTCGCCATAACGGCGGCCGATCGCGCCGCCAGGCAAGGCAAGCAAGGCGCCCGGCGCAAAGTAGAGCCCGATCAGAACGCCGATATCGGCCAGGCTCGCGCCCAGACCCTGGCTGAGCTGTGGCGCGATGGCCGCGACGCTCTGAAACTGAAAGGCGATGGTGGCACGAGCGACGAACAGAGCAGCAAGAATGGTCCAGCGGCTTCGCATTTGGATTTTCTCCGATGCCCAGAACTATGTCGTCGGCTTGATGTTCTGGTTCAGGCGGAAGAAATTCGTCGGATCGTATTTGTTCTTGAGCGCGACAAGACGTGCGTAATTTTCACCATAGGCATCGCGCACGCGGTCTTCGCCCTCATCCCCCAGGTTGTTGGCATAGACGCCGCCGGTCGAATAGGGCCTGACGGCACTCCACAGCTCGCGCGCCCAACGCATGTTCGCCTCGTCACCGGCCGGATCGTCCCAGATCGCGACCGGAAAGCAGTCGAACGCCGCATCGCGGTTTGCGTAAGGCGAGCTCGATACCGGAACCCGTGCAATTGCGCCGCCGACATGCTGGAGAACCAGCAAGGACGAGGTGTTGGGGGCTCTCGCATAGGCGTTGAGCAGCGCGTCGATCGCGCCGGCACCGATCTCGCGCAGGAATTGCGCCTTCCAGTAATAGCGACGTCCCCGCGGAAACAGGGCATCGCCGCCTGACTGAATCTCGAGATAGGGAACGGTTGCGAGGCGCGTCTCGACGGGCGAGCCGAACTTGACGATCGGCGAAAGGGCGCGCTCACCGTCATGATGCGAGCCGACATAACAACCGGAGATGTTGAAGAACCGCTCGCCCGACGGCAGCATCACAAGGGCCGCATCGACGTTGACCTCATCGGCAGCGTTGCGGGCGAATTCATCGTAGAACTGCATGGCCTCGCGCGCCTGATCGTAAGGATAAAGCGTTGACGCGACGGGCAACGACGTGCCGATCGCATGCAACTGGTATTCGAACGCAGTCACGATGCCGAAATTGCCGCCGCCTCCTCTCAAGCCCCAGAGCAGGTCGGGGTGTTCGGTCGCGCTGGCCCTTAAAACCCGTCCCTCGGCTGTCACCACTTCGGCGGCAATCAGGTTGTCGCAGGTCAACCCGTATTTTCGCCCGAGCTTGCCGAAGCCGCCGCCAAGCGTGAGCCCGGCGATGCCGGTGTCGCTATTGACCCCCATGGTGGTCGCCAGGCCGTGCGCCTGCGTGGCACGATCGAATTCGCCGAGATCGAGGCCGGCTTCCGCGCGCGCGGTGCGCCGGACCGGATCGACATCGATGCGCTTCATCCGGGACAGGTCGATGACCATGCCGCCGTCACAGACCGAGAGGCCAGCGACATTGTGGCCTCCGCTGCGAACGGCCACCGGGAACGTGCGGGACCTCGCGAATGTCACAGCCTCGACCACGTCCCGGGTATCCGCGCAGTAGGCGATCATGGCCGGCCGCCTGTCGACGGCGCCGTTCCAGACCTTGCGCGCCTCGTCGTAACCGGCGCTCCCGTCGAGGACCACTTGGCCCTTGAGCCGTAGCTGGGAGCTGGGCCGAAGCTCGGAATGCGGCTCGCCCATCACCTCGTTATTTGCCTGCCGCTGCTCCATCCGATTTGCTCCTCGTCAGGAATGCCCATGCCATCATCCCACGGCGTGCCAAATCGTCCTGAATCCGATCGGAAAAAGTTGCAAAATTTCGCCAAAAGCGATGGCTCCAGGCGATGGCGACGCTTGCAGCCCCAAAACAAAAGCCGGCCCTGATCCAATCAGGGCCGGCTTGTTCTGAGGCCGCCAAATCCCGCCGGAAAAATTACTCCGCGGTCCAGCCGCCGTCGATCGAGTAGTTGGAGCCGGTGATCTGCGCGGCATCGTCGCTGCACAGGAACAGCGCAAGCGCCGCAACCTGATCGGAGGTCACGAACTCCTTGGTCGGCTGCGCGGCGAGCAGCACGTCCTTGATGACCTGCTCCTTGGTCATGTTGCGCGCCTTCATGGTCTCCGGGATCTGGTGCTCGACCAGCGGGGTCCAGACATAGCCCGGGCTGATGCAGTTGCAGGTAATCTTGTGCTGCGCGAGCTCCAGCGCCACCGTCTTGGTGAGGCCGGCGATGCCGTGCTTGGCCGAGACATAGGCCGACTTGAACGGCGAAGCGACCAGCGAGTGCGCCGAGGCGGTGTTGATGATGCGGCCCCAGCCGCGCTTCTTCATGCCGGGCACCGCGGCGCGGATGCCGTAGAACGCGGACGACAGATTGATCGCGATGATCGCTTCCCACTTCTCCGGCGGGAATTCCTCGATCGGCGCAACGAACTGAATGCCGGCATTGTTGACCAGGATATCGACCGAACCGAAGGTCTTCTCGCCGAGCGCAACCATCTCGGCGATCTCGGCCGGCTTGGTCATGTCGGCCGGCGAATGCACGGCCTTGACCTTGAAGTCGGTCTCGATGCCGGAACGCTCCTTCTCGATATCGGCCGGAACGCCCATGCCGTTGAGAACGATATTGGCGCCGGCACCGGCGAAGGCGCGCGCGATCGCCAATCCGATGCCGCTGGTCGAGCCGGTCACAACGGCGGTCTTGCCTGTCAACGTACCCATTGTCGGTCGCTCCTATTTGCTTGCGGGGGGTGTGGGTTCATCCCCCGTGAGGTCGTAAGTCACCATGGTCTCCCCGGACTGCGGCCGTTCTAGCCATTCTTTGTGACGCATCGACAAATGCACGTCGCGGACGCCCGCGCCCCAGTGCTCGACCATCGCAACATGGGAGAAGTCGTAGTCCTTCGAGGAGCTCTCGTAGTTCTTGCTCTTGTAGATCAGGTGAACCACCGTGACGGTGTTCTCCTTGGACGCCTTGCGCAGCAGCTCGACCGACGGATCGTTCTTCAGGTAATCGGGCAGCTTGCCGATCAGGTCGCGTACCGCCATGCGGGCGTTGTGGATCTGCCGGTTCTTGTCGGTGTTCATCCGCGTCCGGCTGGAATAGCGGATGTCCTTCTCGCGCTCGGCGGCCTCCAGCAGCGTCTCCGGCAACGGCCCGCGCGCGCTGAACAGATCGACCTGGAAGATCAGGAGATCGCGGCTGGTCTCCTCGTCGAGCACGAAGTCGAGCGGGGTGTTGGAAGCGATGCCGCCGTCCCAGTAATGCTCGCCCTCGATGACGACGGACGGAAAGCCCGGCGGCAGCGCGCCCGAGGCCATGATGTGCTCGGGGCCTATCTTCTTGCCGAGCTTCCTGAACTCGTAATTGTCGAAATAGCGGAAATTGCCCGAGGTGACGCTCACCGCGCCGACCGACAGGCGCGTCTTCAGATCGTTGATGCGGTCGAAATCAACGAGGCGCTCCAACGTCTTCTTCAAGGGCCCGGTGTCGTAATAGCTCAGCGATTGCGAGCTGCCAGGCGGCCACAGCGGCGCCGGCGGAATCCGCGGCGTGAAGAAGCCGGGCACGCCGAAGGTCGCGATGATGGCGGCACTGGTCTCGTTGAACAGCGAGCGGGCGCGCTCATGGTTGGAGACCGGATTCCACGGCACCGGCGCCGACACCATCTCCCAGAATTCCTTCAGCCGCGGCACGCGCTCGGCCGGCTCGTTGCCGGCGATGATCGCGGCGTTGATGGCGCCGATCGAGATGCCGGCGATCCATTCCGGCTCGAAGCCTGCGTGGCAGAGGGCCTGAAAGGCGCCGGCCTGATAGGAGCCGAGCGCGCCGCCGCCCTGAAGAACCAGCACGCGCTGCGCTTGCGCCGGCGTCGAGGCAGGCGCGGTGTCGGAAGTATCCATTCGTAACCGTTCGCTCAAAAACGACTTGGGCCGCAACCGTGGCGACAGTTCGCCGCGGCGTCAATCAGCGAGATTATGGGGTTAGATCACGCGGAATTTATCGAGATCAGGTTGCCGCCAAAATGAGCGTCCAGAACACTTTGTACTTGGTGTTGGGAGCATAGACCGCCGCGATGCCCATTTTTGTGACACCGCTCTTCAGCATATTGGCCTTGTGCGGCGGTGAATCACGCCAGCCCGAAAAGGCTTCCGCCAGCGTGTGATAGCCGGCCGAGATGTTCTCGACCGCGACGGTGGCGGGATAGCCTCCGGCCTGCAGCCGCTTGCCGAGCGGGGCCTTTACGTCGTGGTCCATCTTGTTGCGGGCAGCCATCGCCTGCGATTGCTGCTCGGCGAGCTTGGTCAGGTCCGGATCGACCACCACGGTGCCAAGACCATTGTTCTGGCGATACTGCGAAAACATGATCGCGGCCGCCTGGCTATCCAGGACAGCGCCGGGTTGGGCCATGTTGAGATACATGGTCGGCTCTTCCGGGATTTTGGTGTCCGTGCCGCAGCCGGCAAGCAGCAGAAGCCCGAACAGGGCGACCGTCGTCCGTTTCACTGTAAGAAAACCCCCAAAGATTGGCCCGCCGTTGTTGCATACCAACCGTGGCTGAATGGTGAACAGGGGCTAACTTTTGGCTGCGAAATGCCGTCATTCCGGGGCACGAAGCGAGCCCGGAATCTCGAGATTCCGGGCTCGGTCCTACGGACCGCCCCGGAATGACCGTGGATGTGGTCAGGAACCGTCGCCCGGATGCCTACTCCTGGGCGGCAAAGATCCGGTAGCGGCGGGGCTGCAGCGAGACGATTTCGCCAGCCTGGAGCTCGCGGTCGCGGGGGGCGTCGATCTCGATCACGGTCTTGCCCTCGCTCCCCGACAGGGCCACCTCGGCGCGCTGGATCGGACCGAACGAGCGGACATGCCGGATGGCGCCGTCCAGGGCGCCGGTTCCAGCCGGGCCGACCGCCATGTCGTGGCGACGGACGAACAGTTTGGCCGCGCCCGATGCCGCGCCGAGCGCCGGAATGTTCAGGGGACGACCATCCAGCCGCACCGCATCGCCGGCGACGTCGACCGGCAGCACGATGGATTCGCCGATGAAGCCATGCACGAAGGCGGTCGCCGGATTGTCATAGACCTCGCCGGGCGAGCCGATCTGCTCGATCTTGCCCTTGTCCATCACCACGACGCGGTTGGCGACTTCGAGCGCTTCTTCCTGGTCATGGGTGACGAAGATCGAGGTGACGTGGATCTCGTTGTGCAGCGAGCGCAGCCATTGCCTGAGCTCCTTGCGCACCTTGGCATCGAGCGCGCCGAACGGCTCGTCGAGCAGGAGGATCCGCGGCTCGATCGCGAGCGCGCGCGCCAGCGCGATGCGCTGGCGCTGGCCGCCGGACAATTGGCTGGGATAGCGATTGGCCAGCCAATCGAGCTGCACCAGGTCGAGCAACTCCTTGACGCGGGCACGGATCGTCGCCTCGTCCTTGCGGATGGCGCGCGGCTGCACGCGCAGGCCGAAGGCGACGTTCTCGAACACCGTCATGTGGCGGAACAGCGCGTAGTGCTGGAACACGAAGCCGACCTGGCGCTCGCTGGCGCCGCGCGAGAGCGCATTCTCGCCGTCGATCGCGACCTCGCCCGAGTCGGGCCAGTCCAGGCCCGCGATGATGCGCAGCAGCGTCGTCTTGCCGGAACCGGACGGACCGAGCAGCGCCAGCAACTCGCCGTCGGCGACCTTGAGGTCGACATTATCGAGCGCGGCAAAGCTGCCGAACGTCTTTACGATATTCTTGACTTCAATCGCCATCGGGCACCTCTGCCTCGTCGAGCCGCCGTTCGAGAACGGTTTTCGCCACCAGGGTGATCAGCGCCAGCATCGCGAGCAGCGATGCGATCGCGAACGAGGCGACGAACTGGTATTCGTTGTAAAGAATTTCGACCAGCAGCGGCATCGTGTTGGTCTCGCCGCGGATGTGGCCGGAGACGACCGACACCGCGCCGAACTCGCCCATCGCGCGCGCGTTGCAGAGCAGGACGCCGTACAGCAGGCCCCATTTGATGTTGGGCAGCGTGACGCGGAAGAAGGTCTGCAGGCCGGAGGCGCCGAGCGAGATCGCCGCCTCCTCTTCCTGGGTGCCCTGCTCCTGCATCAGCGGGATCAGCGCGCGCGCCACGAAGGGGAAAGTGACGAAGATCGTCGCCAGCGCGATGCCGGGCACCGCGAACAGGATGTGGACGTTATGCGCCTGCAGCCACGGCCCGAAATAGCCCTGCGCGCCGAACAGCAGCACGTAGACCAGGCCCGAAATCACCGGCGACACCGAGAACGGCAGGTCGATCAGCGTGATCAGGAAGGTCTTGCCGGTGAATTCGAACTTCGAGATCGCCCAGGCCGCGATCACCCCGAACACGAGGTTGAGCGTGACCGAGATCGCGGCGATCAAGAGCGTCAGCTTGATGGCGGCGAGTGCCTCAGGCTCCGCCAGCGCCGCGAGATACGCGCCGATCCCCTTCGAGAACGCCGACGCGAACACCACGACCAGCGGCAGCACGACGAAGACGCTGAGGAAGGCGATCGCGAGCGCGATGATGATGAAGCGGATCGGGCCGGGTTCGGTGCGCAAATTGCGCTGCGCCGTCCCCGGCTCCGCGCGACCGATCTCGAGCCGCGGCGCCGGCGCCGCAACGCTGACATCGGTCGTGGGTGCGTAGGTCCGCAGTTGCGTGGTCGAGGTCACCAATCCCGTCTGCATCGACATCGCAAGACCTCAATGCACGGGGATGCGGGCTTGCGCCCAGCGCTGCAGCCGGTTGATCAGGAAGATGATCAGGAACGAGGCCACCAGCATCACGACCGCGATCGCGGTGGCATCGGCGTAGCGGAATTCGGACAGCCGGATCACGATCAACAGCGGCGCGATCTCGGAGACATTGGGCAGATTGCCGGCGATGAAGATCACCGAGCCGTATTCACCGATGGCGCGGGCGAAGGCGAGCGCGAAGCCGGTGAGCAGCGCCGGAATCAAGCTCGGCAGGATGACGCGAAACACGGTGTGCCAGCGATTGGCGCCCAGGCTCGCCGCCGCCTCCTCGATCTCGGGATCAAGATCGATCAGCACCGGCTGCACCGTGCGCACCACGAAGGGAATGCCGATGAAGATCATCGCGATGAAGATGCCGATCGGCGTGAACGCGACCTTGATGCCGAGCTCGGCGAGCGGCGCGCCGAGCCAGCCCTTCTGGGCGAACAGCTGCGTCAGCGCGACGCCGGCGACCGCCGTCGGCAAGGCAAACGGAACATCGACGATGGCGTCGAACAGCCGCCGGCCCGGAAAGCGATAACGCACCAGCGCCCAGACGATGACGGTGCCCATCACCAGGTTGACGCATGCGGCCGCAAACGAAAGCCCAAACGAAATCTTCAGGGCGTTCAGGGTGCGGCGGCTGGTGAGGATGCCCCAGAACTGGTCGAGGCTCAGCTCGAACGTCTTGAGGAACAGCGCGGCCAGCGGAATCAGGATGATAACGGACAGCCATGTCAGGGTCAGTCCCATGGTGAGACCGAACCCCGGCAGGGTACTGCGCCGTGCAACCGCTGTGCTCACATATCCCCCTGATAATCCGATCAGTTCTTGTAGATCTGATCGAAGATGCCGCCCTCGGCGAAGTGCTCCTTCTGGGCCTTGGTCCAACCACCAAAAACGTCGTCGATGGTGAAAAGTTCAACCTTGGCGAAGGATTTTTCGTACTCCTTGGCGATCTCGGGATCGCGCGGTCGGTACGAGTTGCGCGCGGCGATCTCCTGGCCTTCCTTGGTGTACCAGTACTTCAGATAGGCCTCGGCGACGGCGCGGGTGCCCTTCTTGTCGGCGACCTTGTCGACCACGGCGACCGGCGGCTCGGCCAGGATCGACTGCGCCGGGGCCACGATCTCGAACTTGTCCGCGCCGAATTCGCGAAGCGCCAGAAAGGCTTCGTTCTCCCACGCCAGCAGCACGTCGCCGACGCCGCGCTCGACGAAAGTCACGGTCGAGCCGCGCGCGCCGGTGTCGAGCACCGGCACGTTCTGATAGAGATCGGCGACGAACTTCTTCGCCTTGTCCGCGGAGCCGAACTTCTTCTGCGCATAGCCCCAGGCGGCGAGATAGTTCCAGCGCGCGCCGCCCGAGGTCTTCGGGTTCGGCGTGATGACGCTGACGCCGGGTTTAATCAAATCGTCCCAATCCTTGATGCCTTTGGGATTGCCCTTGCGCACCAGGAACACGATGGTCGAGGTGTAGGGCGAGGCGTTGAGCGGCAGCCGCTTCTGCCAGTCGGCCGCGATCAGGCCCTTGCCCGCGATCGCATCGATGTCATAGGCGAGCGCCAGCGTGACGACATCGGCCTGCAATCCGTCGATCACCGAGCGCGCCTGCGAGCCGGAGCCGCCATGCGACTGCTTGATCTCGACGCTCTTGCCGGTTTCCTTCTGATAGGCCGCGGCGAACGCCTTGTTGAAATCGACATAGAGCTCGCGGGTCGGATCATACGACACGTTCAGCAGCGAATAGTCGGCCGCAAAGGCCGAGCTCGCCCACAACAGTCCCGCGACCAGCGGCAGGATACGACGGATCATTTCGCTCTCCATTCAACCTGAGAAATGTCAGGGAACACGCAAGACATAACTCACGGCGAAGTGGTCTTAAGTCAACGAAACCGGTTTTCTTTGTTTTCGGCGGCGCAGCGCGCTTGTGCTACGAAGTTGCCGCACTGCGAAGGCTTTGTCGCGTCGCCAAATCGCGACGAAGGCTCATCGCGATCGAGCGCCCTGCTCCATACCCTATGACATCTTCATCGTATGGATGCCGCATTCCGTCTTGGCCCGGCCGCGCCAGCGGCCGTCGCGCGCATCCTCGCCGGCAGCGGACCGGCTGCTGCAAGGCATACACCCGACCGACTGATATCCCGATGCGACAAGTGGATGCGGCGGCAGCTTGCCGAGCGTGTAGATCGCCTCGATCTCCTCGCGCGAGACGTTGGCGAACGGATTGAATTTCAGCCTGACGCCGTCATCCTCGACAACCGGGATGTCGGCGCGGGCACCGCCCTGGAAACGCTTGCGGCCGTTGATCCAGCCGGCGAACGGCTTCAGCGCACGCGCCAGCGGCTCGACCTTGCGGATGCGGCAGCATGCGTCGGGATCGGTGAACCACAATTCGCGGTCCGGATCCTGGCGCGACAGCGCCTCCTCATCGGGCTTGATCGAACGCACGTCGGTGAGGCCGAGCGTTTCGACCAGCGTGTCACGATAAGCCAGCGTCTCCTCGAACAGCCAGCCGGTATCGAGGAACACCACCGGGATCGCCGGATCGACGTCCGCCATCACCTTGAGCAGCGCGGCGGACTCGGTGCCGAACGACGACACCAGCGCCACCTTCTCGCGGCCGAGCGTCTTGACCGCGGCTGCGATCACCTCGGCGGGTGATGCCGTGCGCAGCGCGCGATCGAGCGCATCGGCCGCTGGCAATGCGGCCGGCGCCACTGCGAGCTCTGGTGGGAGCGTGCTCACTGGCCGGCGCTCTCCGAGTGACGCAGCTGCATGCGGCGGTTGAGTGCGGTGACGCGGCCGTCGCCGGTCGGCTGGTAGAACACCGAATAGCGCTTCATAGTCGCGGCGAACGCGTCGGCGTCGGCGTCCTTCTTCACCTCGAAGGCGTCGAAGCCGGCGCGCGTCATGAACACGAACTGGTCGCGCAGGATCTGGCCGGTGGCGCGCAGTTCGCCGTCATAGCCGTAACGCTCGCGCAGCAGGCGCGCCTGGCTGTAGGCGCGGCCGTCGCGGAAGGTCGGAAACACCAGCGCGACCGAGGCCAGCCGATCGAGATGCGGCACGAGATCGTCGAGGTTACGGTTGTTCGGCCAGATCACCCCTAGCTTGCCGGGACGGCGCAGCAGCGCCTCCGGATCGGCGAGAAAACGCTCGGCGCTCACCAGCACCGCGCCGTCGCCCGGCAGCTCGGCGCCGTCGGCGACATGCACGAACAGATCGGTGGTGATTCTTCCCTGCTTAACGAGTGGCATAGACCCGCTCCCTGATAGGCTCGACGCCCAGACGCTTCACCGTATCGACGAACAATTCCTCGGGACGGTCGCGCAGCGCGAGATAGGCTTCGACAATGTCTTCGATCACGTCGGCGACTTCCGCATAGGGAACGGCCGGGCCGATCAGCGTGCCCAACTGCGCGTTCTCGTCGGCGCGGCCGCCGATCGTGATCTGGTAGAATTCCTCGCCGTTCTTCTCGACGCCGAGAATGCCGATGTGGCCGACATGGTGATGGCCGCAGGCATTGATGCAGCCGGAGATGTTGATGTGCAGCCGGCCGATCAGGTCGGCGGTGTCGTGGTTGGCGAACCGGCGCGTCAGCTCCTGCGCGATCGGGATCGAGCGCGCGTTGGCCAGCGAGCAGTAATCCAGCCCGGGGCAAGCGATGATGTCGGTGACGAGGTTGACGTTCGGCGTCGCGAGGCCGAGGCGGTCGAGCGCCTTGAACAGCTGCGGCAGGTCGCGCTTGGCGACGTGCGGCAGCGCCAGATTCTGCTCGTGGCCGACACGGATCTCGCCGAACGAATATTTGTCCGCGAGGTCGGCGACCGCGTCCATCTGCTCCGCGGTGGCGTCGCCCGGAGGGCCACCGACCGGCTTCAGCGACAGCGTCACGATCGAATAGCCCTGCACCTTGTGCGGCGCCACCGAGTTCTTGCGCCAGCGCTCGAACAGCGGATCATGCGCGGCCTGCTTCAGCTCGTCCGGCATGTGCGGCAGCTTCTCGTAAGGCGGATAGGAGAAGCGCGAGCGGACCTCCTCGATGGCGGCGTGATCGAGCGTCAGCCCGACATCGCCCATCGCCTTCCACTCCTCCTCGACTTCCTTGGCGAACTTCTCGATGCCGAGCTCGTGCACCAGGATCTTGATGCGCGCCTTGTAGATGTTGTCGCGGCGGCCGTACTGGTTGTAGACGCGCAGGATCGCCTCGACATAGCTCAGGATGTCGCGGCCGTGCACGAACGGCTTGATGGTCTTGGCGATGAACGGCGTGCGGCCGAGGCCGCCGCCGACCAGCACCTCGAAACCGGTCTCGCCGTCGGCGTTCTTGTGCAGCCGCAAGCCGATGTCGTGGATCTTGATCGCGGCGCGGTCGTGCTCGGAGGCGGTGATCGCGATCTTGAACTTGCGCGGCAGGAACGAGAATTCCGGATGCAGCGTGGTGTGCTGGCGCAGGATCTCCGACCAGATCCGCGGATCCTCGATCTCGCCGGGCGCCACCCCTGCCCACTGGTCCGAGGTGACGTTGCGCATGTTGTTGCCGGAGGTCTGCATCGCGTGGATGCCGACTTCGGCGAGATCGGCGAGCGCATCGGGCAGCTCGGCGAGCTTGATCCAGTTGAACTGGATGTTCTGCCGCGTGGTGAAGTGGCCGTAGCCGCGATCGTAGCGGCGCGCGACATGGGCGAGCCGGCGCAACTGCTTCGACGACAGCGTGCCGTAGGGGATCGCGACGCGGAACATGTAGGCGTGCAGCTGCAGGTACACGCCGTTCTGCAAGCGCAGGATCTTGAATTCGTCCTCGGTGAGTTCGCCGGAAAGGCGGCGCTTCACCTGGTCGCGGAATTCCGAAACACGCTCGTTGATCAGCGTGCGGTCGAGTTCGTCATATGCATACATGATGGATGAGCCTTACGCCGGCACCTGAAGATCGATCGTGACGCCCTTGGCGCGGATGTGTTCGCGAAGATTGCCCGGCTTGAGCTTGCCGCCGTCCTTGAGCTCGACCGGCGCGATGTAGGGGCCGACCGCGCCGACATCGTCAGCGGTGGCTTCGGCCAAGAGAGCGCGCGCGTCGTCGGAGGTGCTGACGACGGCGGAATCGGACAGTTCGGTGGACCAGCCTTGCTTGGCGGTCCGGTACACCACGGCACCATCCCAGGTGCGGTTGGCGGTCACCACCGAGGGGCCCGTGATCCTGATTTTCTTCTGTTCAAGCGGAGAGGTCATTCGGCAGCTTTCAGCAGTTCGGAGAACATCTGGTTGGAGAAGAGTTGGGTGACGTTGGACCGGCACCACGGCGCGGAATGCGCGACCACGTCGCCGATGATGAGAATGGCCGGACCGCCGTCGACCTGTTTGACCAGTTCGGGCAGCCGCGCCAGCGTGCCGACCGCGGCCTTGGCATCCGGCCGCGTCACGCGCGCGAACACGCCGACCGGCGTCTCCGGCGAGCGGCCCGCGGCAAGCATGCCTTCGCGGATCGAGGGCGCCGCGGTCATGCCCATATAGACGACGACGGTCATCTTCTTGTCCGTCAGCACCGACCAGTCGACAACCTCGGCATCGCGCGCCTTGTGCGCGGTGAGGAAGGTGATGCGCAGCGCCTCGTGCCTGAAGGTCAACGGCACTTCGAATTGCGCGGCCGCGCCCAGACCGGCGGAGACGCCCGGAATGATGGAGTAGGCGACGCCGGCGTCGCGCAGCGCCTCGATCTCCTCGCCGCCGCGGCCAAAGATAAAGGGATCGCCGCCCTTCAGCCGCACCGCGCGCTGGCCCGACTGCGCGGCCTCGATCATCAGTGCATTGATGGCATCCTGGCCGATGCCGGGCTTGCCGACACGGCGGCCGACCGGGATCCGCGTCGCATCGCGCCGGATGCGGTCGAGAATTTCGGACGACACCAATTCGTCATAGAACACGACGTCGGCATCCTGCAGCGCGCGCAACGCTTTCACCGTGAGCAGATCCGGATCGCCGGGACCGGCGCCGACGAGCGTCACGTGACCGATGGCTTTGCCTTCCGCGCTCGCGCCGGCGAATGCGGCGGGATCGGTGATCGCGTTCAGCGCCTGCTCGGCCTCGTCCTTGCGGCCGGCCAGCACCAGCGCGCCGATCGGGCCGTCGACAATGCGCTCCCAGAAGCGGCGACGCAGCGGAAACTCCTCGATGCGGGCGTGGATCGATTTGCGGACGCCGCCGATGAAGCCGGCGAGATCGCCGATCCGCGCCGGCAGCACCGCCTCGATCTTCTCGCGGATGCGGCGCGCCACCACCGGCGACGTGCCGCCGGTGCCGACCGCGACCACGACATCGCCGCGATCGACGATCGCCGGCATGATGAAGGTGGAATGTACGAGGTCGTCCATCACGTTGACCGGCAGGCCGATCGCTTTGGCGCGCACCGACATCGCAACACCGATCTCGCCTGCGCCGGCACAGAGGACGGCGATGACATCGGAAAGATCGGCGGCGAGCGGATCGCCTTCGGCGCGCTCCATCCGCGCGGCGTCCTCCGCCGCAAGACCGGCAATGTCATGATCACCGTCGGTCGCGTACCAGCGCACCGCGGCGCCGGCGGCTGCGAGCAGCCGCAACTTGGCGCGCGCGAGGTCGCCCGCTCCAACGAGCAGCACCTTGCCGCTTTGCAGATCCAGAAACACCGGCAGATATCGCATCAGACACTCGCTTCCCCAACTTGGGGGTTGACTGAAATTATTTTCTATTTATCTCTCGATCAAGGCCAGCAAAGAGAAAATTATTTCTTCTCTATTGCAACGCAACTTTAGAATTTTCAACTCCACAGGCCAAGGCCAAGAGATGCATCTTCTCGACAACGAATCCGTCGCCGCCAGGACGCGGTCCGCAGCGCTTAGCAATGCATCTTCCGTGCCGGGGATTCCCGCCAATCAGGCGCCTCCGTCGATGGATCATCTCGACGAGCTGGAGGCGCAGAGCATCTACATTCTGCGCGAAGCGTTCGCCCGGCTGAAAAAGCTCGCGTTGCTGTGGTCGCTCGGCAAGGATTCCAACGTGATGATCTGGCTGGCGCGCAAGGCGTTCTTCGGCCGCGTCCCGTTCCCGGCATTGCACGTCGACACCGGCAAGAAATTTCCGGAGATGTACGCGTTCCGCGACCGCTTCGGAAAGGAATGGGATCTCGACCTGCGCGTCGAGCCCTGCCCGCCGATCGACAGCGTCGACCCGACCCTGCCGCCGGCCGCGCGTTCTGCCGCGCGCAAGACCGAGGGGTTGAAGCTCGCGCTCAACAAGTTCGGCTTTGACGGATTGATTGCCGGCATCCGCCGCGACGAAGAGGCGACCCGCGCCAAGGAGCGCGTGTTCTCGCCGCGCGGCCTCGAGGGCGAATGGGACGTCCGCGACCAGCCGCCGGAGTTCTGGGACCAGTTCAACGCCTCGCCGCCGCAAGGCGCGCACTTGCGCATCCATCCGATCCTGCATTGGACCGAGGCCGACATCTGGGCCTACACCAAGCGCGAGAATATTCCGATCATCCCGCTCTATCTCGCCAAGGACGGCAAGCGCTACCGCTCGCTGGGTGATGCCGACATCACATTCCCGGTCGCCTCCACCGCCTCCAACATCGACGAGATCCTCACCGAGCTCGACGGCACCAAGGTCCCGGAGCGCGCCGGCCGCGCGCTCGACCACGAGACCGAGGATGCGTTCGAGCGGCTGCGCGTCGCCGGCTATCTCTGACCAACACTTCAAGCAACACCAAGCTTCGTGCGAGCGTTCCGATGAACATGATCCTTCCCACTGCCTCGATCTCGGCAACGCCCAACGGCACGACGCGGCCGCAGGTGCGCATCGTCATCGTCGGCCATGTCGATCACGGCAAGTCGACGCTGGTCGGGCGCCTGCTGCACGAGACCGGCAGCCTGCCCGACGGCAAGCTGGAAATGCTGAAGGCGGTGAGCGCGCGGCGCGGCATGCCGTTCGAGTGGTCGTTCCTGCTCGATGCGCTGCAGACCGAGCGCGACCAGGGCATCACCATCGACACCACCCAGATCCGCTTCCGCACCCGCTCGCGCGACGTCGTGCTGATCGACGCGCCCGGCCACGCAGAGTTCTTGCGCAACATGATCACCGGCGCCTCGCAGGCCGACGGCGCGGTGCTGATCATCGATGCGCTGGAAGGCGTGCGCGACCAGACCAGGCGGCACGGCTATCTCCTGCATCTGCTCGGCGTGAAGCAGGTCGCGGTCGTGGTCAACAAGATGGACCGCGTCGAGTTCAGCGCCGACCGCTTCAAGGAGATCAGCGACGAGATTTCCGCGCATCTGATCGGCCTCGGCGTGACCCCCACAGCCGTGATCCCGATCTCGGCGCGCGACGGCGACGGCGTTGCCGAACGCACGCCGCGGATCGACTGGTACAAGGGCGCGACCGTGGTCGAGGCGCTCGATGCGCTCGAGCCGGCACGCCCGCTGGCCGAACTGCCGCTGCGGCTGCCGGTGCAGGCGATCTACAAGTTCGACGACCGCCGCATCGTGGCGGGCCGCATCGAGTCCGGCAGCCTGAAGGCCGGCGACGAGATCGTGATCATGCCGACCGGCAAGATCGCGCGGATCAAGACCGTCGAGAGCTGGCCGGTGACGCCGGTGAACGCCCCACAGGGCGCTGGGCGCTCGGTCGGCATCACGCTCGACCGCGAGCTGTTCCTTGAGCGCGGCGACATCATCGGACATTCCGGGCAGAGCCCGCGCGACACCCGCCGCATCCGCGCCCGGATCTTCTGGCTGCATGACAAGCCGCTGACCAAGGGCGAGCAGATCCTGATCCGGCTCGGCACCAAGGAAAGCCGCGCCACCGTGGTCGCGATCGAGAAGGCGGTCGATCCCGGCGCGCTGTCCAACGAAGAGAACACCGCGATCGCGCGCAACCATGTCGGCGAGATCGACATCTCGCTGGCGCAGCCGGTTGCAACCGATCCCTACACCGACAATCCGCGCACCGGCCGCCTCGTGATCGAGGTCAACGGCCGTATCGCCGGCGGCGGTCTCGTGCTGTCGGTCGACGCCGGCCGGCCGGCGGTGCCGGTCGATATCGTGCCGGTGGAGTCCGCGCTGCGGCCGGACGAGCGCTCGGCGCGCTACCACCACAACGGCGCGGTGGTCTGGCTGACCGGCCTGCCCGGCTCGGGCAAGTCGACCCTGGCGCGGGCGCTGGAACGGCGCCTGTTCGGCAATGGCGGCTCGCCGATCCTGCTCGATGGCGACACGCTGCGTGCCGGGCTGAACGGCGATCTCGGCTTCTCGCCGCAGGACCGCGCTGAAAACATCCGCCGCCTCGCCGAAGTCGCGACCCATCTGGCGCGCAACGGCCATATCGCCATCGTCGCCGCGGTGTCGCCATCGACCGCCGACCGTGCGGCAGCTCGCCGCATCGCCGACAGCGCATTCCGCGAGATCTATGTCGCAACGCCTGCCGAGGTCTGCGAGACCCGCGATCCGAAGGGCCATTACGCCAAGGCGCGCTCCGGCGGATTGCCGTCTTTCACCGGCATCACCAATGACTACCAGCCGCCGACCGGCAACGAACTGACCATCGACACCTCGAACCGCTCGGTCAGCGATGCCACCGACGAGATCGAGCGGATGCTGGCCACGACTGGCATCCTGTTCGACGAACTGACCGACCTCGCGGCGAATATTTAGCTTCTCTTGCTGTCATCGCGCGGCTTGTTGTCCAGGCGATCCAGTATTCCAGAGACAGCAATTATTGAGCCGATAGGCCGCGGCGTACTGGATGCCCCGCTTGAAGCGGGGCATGACGGCGGTGTTGAGGCCTATTCGGCCGCGCGGCTTGCGGCCCCGTGCCGTACCATCCCAGGCGATTGCCCGGTAACACGCTTGAACGCGCGGCTGAACGCCGCCTGTGACGCATAGCCAAGCCGCTGCGCGATCACATCGATCGGCTGGCGTTCATGCTTGATCCACTGTGTCGCGAGACGCATGCGCAGCTCGGCAAGATAGCGCAGCGGCGATTGCCCGGTCATGGCCTGGAAGCGCTCGGCGAACAGCGAACGCGAGCAACCCGCCTCCGCCGCCAATTCAGCAACAGTCCAGTTGCGGCCGGGCGCGCGATGCAGCGCGCCGATCGCGCGGCCGAGACGCGGATCACGCAAGGCCTCGAACCAGCCCATGGCGTTGTCGCCGCCGCATTCGACCCAGCCACGCACGATCGACGCGGCGAGCACATCGGCGAGCCGCGCCATCACGCCGACGGAGCCGGCCCGCGGCGTGCAGGTCTCCCGCTCCATGGCCTTCAGCATCGGTTCGATTTCCGGCTGGCGCGCAAGCAAGGTGTCGGCCTGCATCACCTCCGGCATCAGCGCGATCAGCGGGCGCATGCCGCCAAGATCGAAATTCATGCAGGCGCTGAAGACCAGGACGACTCGTCCTGCGGGCATCCTTCAGGGCAGGCCGATGTCACATCGACATTGCCGCACAGCGTCTCGGTCTCGAAACGCTCGACGTCGCAACTCGGCTCATCCGGGGCCGAGACAAGATCATGCGCGCCGCCGCGCGGCAGGAAAATCGCGTCACCGCATCCAAGGGGAAGCAGCGTCGCATCAGCGTAGCGCAGAAGTGCCGTGCCATGTGCAACGAAGTGGAATTGCGCGCGTCCGTACGGCGTTTCGAACCGAAACCCGAAGGGCGCCCGCGTCTCGATCCGACGGTAGTGAACGCCCTCAAGCCGCATGCCGAGCAGCAACTCGCTCACCAGATCGACGGCGGCGTCGGTCGTATCGGCGGTGGACGATCTGGACGAATGATCAAACATTGAAGCGTTTATGGCATAGATCGTCCAAAACCTCCAGCCTATGTCTGCGGCGGTGCAACATAGATGGAAGGTTCGGCCAATGGATCAAGAAGTGGACCCCGCTCTGGCGCACGCCGATGCCGTTGCGCTGATGCCGGGCGACGCCGCGCACAAGGTTGGTGACAAGCCGGCCTCACCGGAAAGGCCCGCCTGGGGCGCCGTCGCGGCCATGATGCTGGGCGTCACCGCACTTCTGACGGCCGAGTTCCTGCCGTCCGGTCTGTTGACGCCGATGGCGCGCGATCTCGGTGTGAGTCCGGGCCTCGCCGGTCAGGCCGTGACCGCGACCTCGCTGGCCGGGCTGGTCGGAGCATTGTTCACGCCGACACTGACGCGCAGGTTCAATCGAAAGCCGGTGCTGCTCAGCTTTTCGATTCTCCTGGTGATCTCCAATCTGCTGGTGGCGCTGGCGCCGAGCATCACGTTCCTGCTGGCGGCGCGGATCGTGCTCGGCCTTGCCATCGGCGGGTTTTGGGCGATGGCGGCAGCGACGACGATCAGGCTGGTACCGCCGTCGCTGGTTGCCCGGGCCTTGTCGATCATGATGAGCGGCATTCCCGCCGCGATGATCATTGCCGTTCCGCTCGGCAGCTATCTCGGCGAGGTGGCGAGCTGGCGCTCCGTGTTCCTGCTCGCGACGGCATTGGGCGCAGCGGTATTCGTCATCCAGGCACTTGCTCTGCCGCGTTTGGCTCCAAGGGGAGAAGCCGGGCTCGACACCCTGATCGACATCCTGACACGGCCGGGGATCGGCGCCGGCATCTTGGCGGCAACGTTGGTCTTCACCGGACACTTCGGCTATTTCGGCTATATCCGTCCATTCCTTGAGAGCGTGACGGGGCTGGGCGCCGCCGGAGTTGCGGCGACCTTGCTTGCCTTCGGCGTCGCCAACTACCTCGGCTCGTTCGCGAGCGGGCTGATGGCCGAGCGCAAACTCAAGCTCACGCTGATCGCGATGCCGCTGGCGATCAGCGTGATCGGTCTGTTGCTCTCGGTCTTTGGCAAGGACGTCATTCCAGCTCTGGTGCTGGTCGCACTCTGGGGATTTGCCTTCAGCGGCGTACCGGTCGCGACCACGACCTGGATCACCCGCATGGTGCCCGACGAGACCGAGAGCGGGACCGGACTGACCGTGGCCTCGATCTTCCTCGGCATCACCATGGGCGCGGCCGGCGGCGGGCTGGTGCTTGATCTGATGGGCGCAGCCGCTGTGTTCGTAGCGGGCGCAATTCCCCTGGTGCTCGCTGCATTGCTGATCGCCAGCAAGGTACGCACCGGGGCGCCCTGACGGGATTTCCGGGAGCGGACCCCGGCGTTTGGAAGATTCAGGGTGGCCGCCCGCGTGACGATGCAGCGTGGGGCCGGAAAGGGGGCCTTCTCAGAACCGGGACTTTAGGGCTAAAAGGGCCGTGAACGCGGCCCTTTGGCGCGTTTTTTGCTGATTTCTCTGGAAAACAGCTCCTAAACGCCCCATTTCTTTGAGAAAGCCCATCATGACTCGTGTCGATGCCCATGGATTGAAGATTGCCCCTGTCCTGTTCGATTTCATCGCCAAGGAGGCGACGCCGAAAACCGGGATCGCCCCGGATGCGTTCTGGGCCGGACTTGCCGCCATCATCCAGAAGCTCGGACCGAAGAACCGCGAGTTGCTCGCGGTCCGCGACACGCTGCAGGCCAAGATCGACGACTGGCATCGCGCCAACAGGGGCAAGGCGTTCGACATCAACGCCTACACCGCGTTCCTCAAGGACATCGGCTACCTGCTGCCCGAGCCCGCGACCCACAAGGTCGAGACATCAAATGTCGATGAGGAAATCGGCAAGATCTGCGGCCCGCAGCTGGTGGTGCCGCTCACCAACGCCCGCTACGCGCTGAACGCCGCCAACGCGCGCTGGGGTTCGCTGTACGACGCGTTCTACGGCACCGACGCGATCCCGCACGATCCGAGCGAGGCTGGCCGTGGCTACAACAAGGCCCGCGGCGACAAGGTGATCGCGAAGGCGAAGGCGTTCCTCGACGCCGCCGTGCCGCTTGCGACCGGAAGCCACACCGACGTCACCTCCTACGCCGTGATCGCGGGCAAGCTCTCGGTCAAGCTGAAGAGCGGCAACTCGACCGCGCTGAAGAACGCCGCCCAGTTCGCCGGCTATCAGGGCGACGCCGCTCAGCCTTCCGCGATCCTGCTCGTCAACAACGGCATGCATGTCGAGGTCAAGATCGACCGCAACAACGTGATCGGCAAGGATGACCCGGCCGGCGTCGCCGACATGATCCTGGAATCGGCGGTCTCCACCATTCTCGACATGGAGGACTCGGTCGCTGCCGTCGACGCCGAGGACAAGGTGCTGGTCTATCGCAACACGCTCGGCCTGATGAACGGCACGCTGTCGGCCGATTTCGAGAAGGGCGGCAAGACGCTGACCCGCTCGCTCAATGCCGACCGCGTCTACAAGAAGCCCGACGGCAGCGAGCTGAAGCTGCACGGCCGCAGCCTGCTGTTGATGCGCAATGTTGGCCACCACATGTTCACCGACGCCGTGCTCGACGCCAAGGGCGAGGAAATCCCGGAAGGCATCCTGGATGCCGCGGTCGCCGGCCTGCTCGCGATCCACGACCTCAAGGGCAATTCCAAGGTCAGGAACAGCCGCACCGGCTCGGCCTATATCGTCAAGCCGAAGATGCACGGGCCCGACGAGGTGACGCTGACCTGCGACCTGTTCGCCGAGGTGGAAAAGATGCTCGGCCTGCCGGAGAACACGCTGAAGGTCGGCATCATGGACGAGGAGCGCCGCACCACGGTCAACCTCAAGGCCTGCATCCAGCGCGCCTCCAAGCGCATCATGTTCATCAACACCGGCTTCCTCGACCGTACCGGCGACGAGATCCACACCTCGATGGAAGCGGGTCCGATGATCCGCAAGAACGACATGAAGGCCCAGCCGTGGATCAAGGCCTATGAGGATTGGAACGTCGACAACGGCCTGATCGACGGCCTGCCCGGCCATGCCCAGATCGGCAAGGGCATGTGGGCCGCCCCCGACAAGATGGCCGACATGCTGGTGCAGAAGATCGGCCATCCGCAGGCCGGTGCCACCACCGCCTGGGTGCCGTCGCCGACCGCGGCCACGCTGCACGCGCTGCACTATCACCAGGTCAATGTGATCGCCCGCCAGCAGGAGCTCGCCAAGGGTGGGCCGCGTGCCAAGCTCTCCGACATCCTCACCATTCCGGTGTCGCAGTCGAACTGGGCGCCCGACGATGTGAAGCAGGAGATCGACAACAACTGCCAGGGCATCCTGGGCTACGTCGTGCGCTGGATCGACCAGGGCGTCGGCTGCTCCAAGGTGCCCGACATCCACGATGTCGGCCTGATGGAGGACCGCGCCACGCTGCGCATCTCGAGCCAGCACCTCGCGAACTGGCTGCATCAGGGCGTCATCACCAAGGACCAGGTGATGGAGTCGCTGAAGCGCATGGCCGTCGTCGTCGACAAGCAGAACGCCGGCGATTCGCTCTACAAGCCGATGGCGCCCGCGTTCGATGGCACCGCCTTCAAGGCCGCCTGCGACCTGATCTTCGAGGGCCGCACGCAGCCGAACGGCTATACCGAATACATCCTCACCGCGCGCCGCCGCGAGGCCAAGGCCGCGGGCTGATCTGCAAGCGATCGCAACGACAAGCAAAAGCCCCGGCGATAAGCCGGGGCTTTTTTGTTGGCGCCGCAAGTAACGCCGGGAAGAGCCGGACGCGATCACCTGCCGTCGCAGGGCGCACTGCCAAATTATCGAAAACAACCCCATGCAAAGGTGCCGGCGGATACGGCGACTTGGCGGATACGGCGACTTGACTCGTCGGGCAAATCAGCTCTACATTTCCATTATCCCGAAATCGTGCAGACGCCCTCGCCGTGTCACCCCCCGCTCATGCATGCGCGGGTGACGACACCGAGAAGCTTGTTTGACAACTTGAATCACGACCGCCGCCATTGTCGTCCTTGCCTAGTGCGCAATTGCGCACCAGGCAGGGACGACGATGAGGATGGTCGCGCTTCGCTCCTCGCAATGACGGATCTAGAACACCGCCAGATACTTCAGCAGCGAGATGATGCCGATGATGATGACGACGGCGCGCGCGATCTGCTTGGCGCGGCCGTCGAGCGGCAGCATGTTGATGAGATAAAGAACGAGAATAACGACAAGGAAGGTGACGAGTACGCCGACGAGCATGCGGAGCCCCCTGATGGCATCGGTGAATGTGCTGTTCGCCCTTTGCTAACGTGCAGGAGGCAGGCCGGTTCCGCGCCAGGAACCGAAGGCGGCCGCCCGCGTGTGATCGACGCTACTCGCGCGCCACCACCGCCGGCCGGCCATATTTGGCGCGGATGCGATCCGGCGCCGGCGTGAAGTTGAGCTGCGCGCCGCGCCGGTCCGGACGGCTCACCGACATCAGCCCGTCCTTGCCGGCGACGATGTCGCCCTTGCGCAAGGTCGGATCGTCCTCGATTTTCACCGCGGCGAGGCCGACAGAGTCCTTGCCGTTGCAGGTGCAGCCCGAGACCAGCTCGTCGCGATAGCGGAACGCGTTCGGCAGCTCGGAATACGGCTTGCCGTCTTCCGTCGCGGCGTTGTCGATATTGCCGCCATAGACCACTTCGGTCGCGCTCGCCGGACAGAAGCTGTTGCAGCTTTCCGCCTTGCTCTGGTTGCCGGTCGACGCAAGCGGGAAATAGCGGCCGTCGCAGGTCCGCACGCAATAGGCCTGGCCGACGTCATAGCGTGGACGGCGCTCGACCCGCGGCATCATAGGCGGCCCATCGTCGAACGGCATCCGAATCATCGGCGGGCGGCCATGCATGAAGCCGCCGAACAGTTGCGAGAAGAAATCTTGGGCTTGCGCCGCAGGCGCAAGGGACAGGCCAAGCACTGCCGCGGTCCCGAACGCCCACCGCCTGGAGTATCGCGTCACCATCACCGGCCCTCAGTACAACATCGATCGTCAGTACAACGAGGAAGCCGTCGGGATGTTCATCGCCTGACGCCCGGACGGCAGCGTCGCCGCCGCGGGGCGCGGCCGCGCCGCGGCCGGCCGGACCGAGATCTGCGTCGTGGTCGGGCCGATCTCGCGCGCGGCGAGGTGCGGCGCGTTCTTCGGCAGCACCACGACCCTGGTGCCGACATCGACCCGGCTGAACAGGTCGGAAACGTCTTCATTGGTCAGGCGGATACAGCCGGACGAGACGAACTTGCCGATCGTCGAGGGATCGTTGGTGCCGTGGATGCGGTATTCGCTGGAGCCGAGATACATCGCGCGCGCACCGAGCGGGTTGCCCGGGCCGCCGGCCATGAAGCGCGGCAGATAGGGCTGGCGCCTGATCATCTCGGCGGGCGGATGCCAGTCCGGCCATTCGGCCTTGCGGCTGACGGTCTGTGTGCCGGCCCAGGTGAAGCCCTCGCGGCCGACGCCGACGCCGTAGCGGATCGCCCGGCCGCCGCCGAGCACGTAATAGAGTGCGGTGTTGCCGGTATCGATGATGATGGTGCCGGGCGCCTCAGTCGTGTTGAGCGCGACGGTGGTCCGGCGCAGCCGCTCCGGCAGCGCGCCGTCCTCGCCGGCCCCACTCGAGGGGTCGTTCATCACCTCGTCGGCGGGAAATGCGCCCGACTGCGTCGACGCATAGCCGAGCGCGGAAGAACGGACCTGGGCGCTGGCCGACGTGGCGACAACAAACGGCGTCGCAAACAGGACGCTGGCGAAGGCAAAGGTGCGCGCGGCGCGCGACGCAAGCCGGCGGCTGGAAACAGACTGCTGTGTCATGTGCTGCCCCTGGACGGGATGCGCATCGTGGTGATGCGATGCCGGGCCAACGCGCATGGCCGCGAGTCGGTTCCGCCGCGAGTCGTCGCGAAGCCGCGATTGTCAACCCGTCACGTCTCACGAACGCGCGACGGAACTTTCCGAGGAGCGGACCGTTGTCATCGCGCCATTCGACGCGCGGGGCGACCACGCGGCGGGTTTGTTCGTCCTCACGCGGGAGGAGTTCGGTGCGCGCCTTTCCAAGTGAAGACCTGCTTGGCAAAGCGCCCGAAGGCACGCCAGTCCCCGACAGCAAGATCGAACTGCCGCCGGTTGTCAGCCGCGCCGAGGCCGTCGCTTTCGCATTGATGGCCCTGCTGGTTATTGTCATTGTCGCGGTGCTCTATTTCGCACGCGCCTTCTTCCTCCCGATTACCATGGCCTTCATCGTCGGCACCATGCTGTCGCCGGCGGCGAGCATGCTCGAGCGCTATCGGATTCCGCGCGCGCTCGGCGCGGTCGTCATCGTGATCGCGGTCGGCGCCGCCGTCAGCTTCATGGTCGGGCTGATTGCCTCGCCGGTGATGGAGTGGAGCTCGCGGCTGCCCGAGCTCGGCGCGATCCTGAAGGAGAAGCTGCACGTGTTCGACCGGCCGCTCGCGCTGTGGCAGGAATTGCAGACCATGGTCGGCGGCTCCGATACGCTGGCCACGCTCCAGCTGCCGAAATTCGAATGGGTGCAGCCGACGCTGGAATTCCTGTCGCCGACCTTCGCCGAATTCCTGCTGTTCATCGCGACCCTGATCCTGTTCATCGCAAGCTGGAAGGATCTGCGCCGCGCACTGGTGATGGCATTCAGCGAACGCACGGCGCGGCTGCGTACGCTGCGCATCCTCAACGAGGTCGAGACCCATCTCGGCAATTATCTTCTGATGGTGACCATGATCAATGTCGGCGTGGGCATCGTCACCGGCGCGATCTGCGCAGCAACGGGCATGCCAAATCCGGCTGGGCTCGGTGCGCTCGCCGCCACGCTGAACTTCGTTCCGATCATCGGGCCGATCGCGATGTTTGTCGTGCTGGTCGCGGTCGGCATCATCGCCTCGCCGACCATCGGCGCCGGGCTGATCGCGCCGGCCTGCTTTACCGTCGTGACCTTCATGGAAGGACATTTCGTCACGCCGACGATCGTCGGCCGCAGACTGTCGCTGAACGCGCTCGCAGTCTTCCTGGCGCTGGCGTTCTGGACCTGGCTATGGGGCCCGATGGGCGCCTTCCTGTCGTCGCCGCTCCTGATCGTGGCACTGATCGTCAAGGAGCATTTGATGCCGGTCAATTCGCCGCAGCTGCCGGAGGACTAGTGTCCCGAATCCGAAGTTCGCATCATTTGCCGTACCTTCGGAGCGAACTTCGGATTCGATAAGGACACTAGCAAACTTATGATTCTAGTGTGCTTTATGAATGCGAAGTTCGTGAAAGTGGCTGGCGCGAAATCGCACGAACTTCGCATTCAGCACACTAGCAAGGCGTTCTCGAGCGAAGCCGGCACCGTTTGAAAGCCCGGTTTCACGGCTGGAACCATGCACCGCGCGGCGCGTTTTTGCTCCAGCACGCAAGTTCTCCGGGAGCTTTTCGATGTCGAGCACGGACAGCGCATTTGGGATCAAGAACATGACGGACAAAGCGACCTACGAACGCCTTGAAAAGGATGTCACCGCCGTGAAGAACGATATCGCCGCCCTCACCGAACAGATCACCGACGCGCTGAACTCGTTTGCCAACAACGCGGGCAAGCAGGCCCGCCGCCGCTACAAGGATGCGCGCGCCAGTGCGGAAGATACACTCGACGACATGTCGGAGCGCGGCAGCGCGATGATGGGCGCGGCGCAGGATGCCGCATCCTCGATCGAGGAATCGCTGGAAGATATGATCACGCAGCGGCCGCTGGCGACGGTCGGCCTTGCGCTCGGTCTCGGCTTCCTGATCGGCGTCACCTGGCGCCGCTAGGCAATCTGCGGTCTCCGGGGGATGAGCCCCATGGTGGCGGTCACGCGGAAACCACCCCTCTGGATGCGATGGCGGCGCTGGCGCGCCGCCGCCGCGTTTGTCGACGCGCTCTTCAGGGCAAGGTTCGAGGCAAGATTCAGGACAAGATTCAGGGCAGGGCTGGTCGATGCTTCAGCGGCTGATCAATGACGTCAAGGATACCACCGGCAACGCGCTGCGGCTGACGTCGCTGGCCGCGGCCGCCGCGATCGCGCTGTTCATCACCATCGGCTTTCTGTGCGCGGCCGCCTTCGTCTACGTGCTGCAGCACTACGGGCCGGTGGAAGCGTGCCTCGCCGGCGCCGCGCTGTTCCTTGTCGTCACGCTGATCACCGCCAGCGTCTACATCGTGCGCAAGCGCGAGATGCGCCGCCGCGCCGAGAAGGCGGCAAAGGCCGCCGCGGCCAATGTGTTTGCCGATCCGGTGGTGGTCGCCACCGGCCTGCAGATCGTGCGGGCCATCGGGGCGAAGCGGCTCATCCCGATCCTGGCGATCGGTGGCCTCGCACTTGGCCTGATGGCAGGCCGCAGCGCTGCCAGCGGCGGCGAGGCGGACGAGGAGGAATAGCCTGCGTTGCCCGGTAAGGTGCAAACCGCAACTGAACATCAAGCCGGGCGATGACTCCGTCGACATTAGACGACTGTGCGCCCTTTTCAGGTCACGCAGCGGCCGGGCTGCAGCAGCTTGGCCACTTCGGTCAGCACGCTGACCACGGGCTCGCAGGCCACCTTGCGGGTGTCGCCGGGCCGTGCCCGAGCCGGCACCGCGGGGCGATGGCGCGCCTCTTCCTTGGCCACGGGGACGCGGACCAGCACCGACGTATCGGGAAGCCGCTCGACCTTCAGCGCAACGGTCCGGCTCGGCAGGCCGATGACCGGAACCGTGGAACGGTCGGTCTTGGCGGCGCGATTGACGGCGCTCTCCGGCGCCAGTGCGGTGGTGACCTGCTGGCGGCCGATGAGATCGTGGCCAGATGCCAGCTGGACGGCGCCAAGCGTCAGCCCAGCCGCCAGCGCAGCGAAAATTCCCATCTGAATCTTTGACATGGTGATGTCCCTCGCCCCATGGAAATTCGCTCGACGATCCCTTGGCGATCCCGGACACAACGCGAACGAAACCCGCGGGGTTCTCGCGTCCGGCCATCACTTAACCGTGTACGAAAATATTTTCGCTTGTGCGGAACGACTCAGGGGGTCTGCGAGTCTTTGGAAGAGCCGGTTATTCCCCCTGCCCCATTGACCGGCGACGTAGGGCGCGACCGTGGTGATGCCGGTCGCGCCCTGCTCTTTTCTGTGCCGCAAACGATGCGTCAGCCGGCCTGTCGCTCACCGGTCGCAATCGAACAATCTGAAACCAATGGCCCGGTCCTCCCACTCGCGAGGGGACCGTCCGCGTCAGGCATTGTCGTTCGATGGCATGTCCTGGGATCGAACAACCGTCACTTCACGGCAGGACGGGCAACGACCGACGTGAAACTTGATTCCGGTTGTCTGGTCGTCGACGAGCATCAATTCGCTCAAGGGCTCACCGCATTTGCAGGTGACCGTTTTCTGATCGGCAAAGTACATCTGACGTCCTCCATAAGCCTGGAGATTTCTCGTCTTCGGGGCGAGCTTGTTTGCGCCGTGCTCGCCCCCTCGCTTCCGCTCCTTCTCGGTCGATCAGATCCGGGCCATCCGGATTGGTGGGTGTGACTCCAAGCGCTTATTTCGAAGCGGATTTCGTCTTCCGTAACTCCGCGGCTTCGCGCGCCTGCCGTTCGGCCTTGAGGCGCTGGAAGTTGTCGTAGAACGCCTTCTCGTTGGCGCGATGCTCCTTCATCGCCTGCGATGCATCTTGCTGACGCTGCGCATCACGGTCCTTGCGCTGCTGGGGAGTAAGATTCATGCGACCTCCGACTAAGCTCTTGAATCAACGCTGGATTCAACGCATGAGGCCGGAAAAGGTTGCACCTTGGGAAGGAACTGGATCTATTTGCGCAGGCTCGCCCAGACGCCGCCGAGGATCAAAAGGCCGCCGACCAGATGGATCGGCTTCGGCGGCTCGCCGAGGATGATCCAGGACAGCAGCGCGCTCGCGATCGGTGCGACGTAGAGCACCAGCGAGCTCCGCACCGAGCCGAATCTCGCGCCGAGCCAGGCGAAGCCGGCATAGGCGATCAGGCCGGGCACGAGGCCGGCGAAGACATAGGCCTCGAACGCCCGGGTGTTGAACACCTCCGCGGGCGTCGCCCACATCTCCTGGAGCGCCGGCGGCAGCGAGCACAGCGCGCCGGCCGCCGAGAACAGGCTGACCCGAGCCAGCAGCGAGGCGCGCGGCGCGACGCGCGACTGCAGCAGCGTGTAGCCGGACCAGCCGAGCATCGCGCACACCACCAGGAGATCGCCCCAGGCCGCGCTCGATTGCGTCAGCGTTTCCAGATGACCGCCCGAGACGATCAGGAGCGCGCCGCCAAGCGCCAGCGCCGTGCCGAGCCATTGCAGCGGACCAATATGCTCGATGCCGAGCGCCGCCGAGATCAGCAGCACCATGATCGGCGACAGCGCGAAGATCAGCGCGATGTGGATCGCCGTGGTCGTGATGCCGGCGATGTAGACCGGGCCGCCGCACAGGAACATGCCGAGGAAGCCGGCGGCGAAGATCGGCCAGAGGTTCTGCGCCAGCGGGATCTTGCCGTCGCGGATCGCTGCGATCGCAAACGGCGCGAGGCCGATGGCGATGATGCTCCAGCGGAAGAAGGCCAGCGAAAACGGCGGCACCGAGCCGGCAAGCCCGCGCGCCAGAACCTGGTTGGAGGCCTGCCCGACCGCGACCAGGATGAAGCCGGTCAGCGCGACCGCGTCCTCCCAGCCTTTGGCGGGGCGGCTGACCTGCGCTTTCGGCAGCTCCGCATCCATGACACCGCCCCCTCAACCGGCGCGCGATCGGCTCACACGTCCGCTACTGCTCGGCCGCCTCGCGCTCCATGTCGCGGCCGGCGAGATCCTCGCCCTGCATGTCGGCGTATTCGCGCGCCATCTCGCGCATCAGGAATTTGGCGGGGACGTCGTGATAGCTGCCGTGGTCGTTGACATACTGCATGTAGGCGCGCCCTTCGCCGTCGAAGGGATGCAGCAGCGCGTCGGCGTGGCCGTCGAAATCGAGCGGCTTGACGCCGAGCTTGGCGCACAGCGTGTCGTTGAAGGTCGGCGTCGCCTTGCGCCAGGCGCCATCGACGAACACTTCGGTGAAGCCGTGCCAGGTGAACAGGTCCGAGCCCATGCTCTGGCGCAGCTTCTCGGTGGTGAGATGGTTGCGCACATCGGCGAAGCCGACACGCGCCGGGATGCCGTGGACCCGGCAGGCCGCGGCATAGAGCGCAGCCTTGCCGACGCAGTAGCCGTCGCCGGCGGCGAGCACGCTCGAGGCCCGGTAGCTCTCGGGCGAGCGCATGCTGACATAGGGGTTGTAGCGGATGCCGTCGCGCACCGCGGTGTAGAGCCGGCGCGCCTTGTCGCGCGCGTTGGCGTCGGACGGAACGGCGGCGCGGGCGAACGCCTCGACGGCGGGATGGTCGCTGTCGACATATTCGCCAGGGTCGGTGTAGAGGCGACTGATCGTTTCCGGGAGATGCTCGGTCATGGCGCAAGCTTAGCAAGCCATGTGGGCCGTTCAATGCAGCACGTGCAGCCCTGCCCCGCTCCGATTGAATCGAAACGGGGGCCTGGATTTCAGTTTTGACACGCGTTTTCTTCACGCGAACCGGTGCCCACGTCGCTCGAAAACACGCTAAAGCGCGATGAGATTAGGTTGAATCATCATCGCGTTTTAGCTCCTTGTTTGAGCATGATCTTCTCGGAAAACCGCTTCGCACTTTTCCGGATCATGCTTTAGTTCTTGAAGTGTTCGTCCAACTGCGGCGGCGGGTAGCTGCGCCGCCTCGCCTTGAAATATTCACGTGCGAAATGGATGCCGATCCCGATCAGGAACGGCGGCGCAAGCGCGGCGGCGATCATCAGCGCGGTGAGCGACTTCGGCGTCAGGATGTCCAGCACCATCGACGCCAGCAGCCACAGCGTGGCAGCAATCACCGCGACGTCGATATGCTTCATTCCCCGGTCTTTCCCTTGGTTCCTGGCTGCCATCCGGGTTCCATCCTACCGGCTGGTCCCGGACGCGCCAAGGATTCCGGGCGGCGGACGGTACCTCCCGCCCTTCACTTTCATGTTTGGAACGGCGCTTGCGCCGGCCACGTTGGTGCAGAAGTCCTGGATCCAGGATCAAATCTTGATCCGGATCCGCCGAGCACGGAGGCCGCGATGGGCAACTCCAGTGACATCCACAGCGGCGTCGACCATCCCGCCAGCCGGAACGGCGTCAACGATCCCGTCGACGGCGTCGATGTGAAGCGAACCTTCAACGACAACCAGACGCCGCACGAACGTGCGCAATGGGCCGCCGATGTGCGCGCCGACGCCACGCCGAAGCGCGGCGAGCCGTTCCTGCCCGAAGCGCTGCGACGGCCGCCGACCGCACCGCTCAATCCACGCACCGGCCGCCGCGCGACTGACTAGGCTGTGAACGCCCGCACCAGCAGCAGGCCGCCGAACAGCGCGAGAATCGAAAGCGCGACGGAGGCTGCCATGTAGGCGCCGGCCAACCATAGCTCGCCGCGCTGCATCAGCACGATCACATCGAGCGAGAAGGTCGAGAAGGTGGTGAAGCCGCCGCAAATGCCGACGGTGAGAAACACCCGCATCGCCTGGCTGGCATTCCAGCTCAGCGCGAACGCTTCCGCGAAGACGCCGATCAGGAATGAACCCACGATGTTGATCACCAGCGTGCCCCAGGGAAATTCCGCGCCGACCAGGCGCCCCGCGCCGATCGCCACCAGATAGCGCGCGACCGATCCCAGCGAACCGCCGATCGCGACCGCCGCCAACAACTGAACGTTCAATGCTCCACCTTTCCGGCTCGCCATTCGACAAAGCCCGCCACCAACCCAAGCACGAAGGTCGCCGCGACCAGCTCGCCCGGCGCGCCGACCAGCAGGGCGACGACACCGACGAGCCAGATCGACCCGACCAGCGACAATGCGATTGAGAGTGAACCAGGAAGACCCGTCATGCGCTGTCCCTTCTCATTCGCGGGACACGGCGGGTCGGCGGTGGCGCATGCTCCTACCGACGCTGTCGCGCCCGGTAGGAGTCATCAGCCTTGCGGCGGTTATCGGGGAACTCCATCCCCATCAACATGGGAATGGTAGGCGGGCGGAGCGGCGGGAGCAAGTGGGCCGTTCCGCCGTTTCGCTTCTCGACTCAGCCGGCCGTCGACAGCATCGCGTTCAATTCGACGGCTGTCCGCAGTTGCTCGATGCGCGCGACGATCTGCTCGCGTTCGGCACCGCGCGGCAATTGCGCGAGCCGGCTTTCAAGTCGCACGCGGTGTTCCTCGAGGCGCTGCTCGAATGTGTGGGGTTCAGATCGCTTCCGCTTTTGAATCGTCCTCTGCATTATCGACCTTTGGCGGTTGAAGACCGGGGCTGTTGGCCCAGCGGTCCAGTTGCTCGATGACTTTCGCGTGGCTCGGACGCCGCGGTTTCGGGGCTTCCGGCTCCTCGGATAGCTTGCGGGGAAGCTTGACGTGGTTGGTCATGGCATCTCTCCAGCAGCATAACGAGATGGGTGGTCGGACCGTTCCTTTATTTTTATCTAAACTATTGATTTCATTTGGAAAATTTACTCAATCAACGTTTTTAACTCAACCGATGGAACCCCACGCGAGTTTGGCGGTTTAGCAAATCACTCAACAAGCTAAGTTTGGGTGTTTTGCGATGAATGAGCTTCGCGCCGAACGGCTTCAGGTCATGCTGTCACCAGAGGAGTTGGCAGCCCTCGACGATTTCCGCTTCAAGCACCGCATGCCGACCCGCGCCGCGGCGGTCCGCGAGTTGCTCAAGCTCGGTCTGGCCGGCGGTGGCACCGATGGGGCGGCAGGAGTGAAATCGAGCGATTACGGGGTATTCAACCGGGGGCCGGATGGACATATCCAGAGCGATGCCCCGCTAGAGGCGGAAGAGGATTGACGGCGCGTTGGCGCAGACGTGGCGGTTCAGCCTGCGGCGAACAGGTCGACAATCGCCTTCAGGATGCACACCACGAGGGCCGACGTGAACATCGCCGTGCCGAGATCTGCGAGATAAAGCAGTTGCGCCCTCTGCTCCGCATCAAGCCGCGCGATCGCCTTGCGCATGGCCAAGCTCCCTTTTCGGGAGAACGCGATGCACCGATGTCCGTTCCCTCGCCTGCATCAGGCTCGCTGCAGCGCCAGCGTCACGCCGCCGAGCGTCAGTGCCATGGCGCCGATCTCGCGCAGGCCCAGCGGCTCACCAAGAATGATCGCGGCCGACACCACGCCGATGACCGGCACCAGCAGCATGCCCGTTGACGCCGATGTCGGCGGCAGGCGGCGCAGCGTCTCAGCCGAACGCCGTCACACCACTAGGCAGAGAAAGCCCACCGTTCGATCGCGCTGCGTCGTATCCATGGGCGGCGCTTAGCAGGCGAACGCACGGGATTCCACATCGCTTCGCGTATGAGGGGCGTGTAGCGTATGCGGGGACGCGCGGCACGCTCCGTCAGGCGAAGGTGCCGATCGTGATCCGCGGCCAGCCGTCGTTTTTCCGAGCGGCGGCAAGCCTGGCCGTCCAGGCATCGATCAGGCTTGCGATGAGCAGGCGGCCGGTGCCGCGCATGTCGGGCAGTTTCATGGTCGGGGTGCCGAGCGTGAGCGCGACCACGCCGTGGGTCGCCGCCAGCAGCGCGGTCGCGAGCCGCTGCGGCAGGCCAGGCGCCGGCTCGGCGCCATGCGCCGCCAGAAATTCCCGCACCGAGATCACGAACAATTCGTAGCTGCGGCGCGCGATCTCGGTCTCGCCGAAATAGACGCCGTCGGGAAAACGGCGGTCCTCGGTCGTACCGGACATCGAGAACAGTGAGCGGAAGTGATCGGGATTGTCGGCCCAGTAATCGAGATAGGTTTCCATCACGCGCCGCAGCCGCAGATCGCTGTCGGCCGTCTCCGCGCGGACCCGCTCGAGGCGTTCGGCGACCGCCTCGAGATTCTGCTGCTTCACCGCGAGCAGCAGCAGCAGCTTGGTCGGGTAATATTTGAGAACGGTGCCCTTCGAGTAGCCGATCGCGTCGGCGATCTTCTGGATCGATACGGTCTCGAGCGTGCCGGCGGCGAACTCCTTGCGCGCGGTCTTAAGGATCAGCGCCTTCAGCGCCTCCTTGTCGGCCTCCTGGCGCGCCCTGCGCTGAAAGCGCCGTGCGTCTTTGGCTCGCTCCACGATCGACATCCCCATCTGCCTCGCGCCTCCATGCCGCGCACCCGCCCCGATGGCAACCCCGCCCTTGCAATATGCAAGTTAATTGACTACGGTCAATTAACTCATGACAAGACGGGAGGATCCGATGAGCAGCCAAGCGAGCTCCCTTGCAGGCGAAATGGCCCGCAGCGATTTCGATCCGTTCAGCGCGGCGACGCGGGCCGATCCCTACGGCACCTATGCGGAGCTGCGTGCCGCGGCGCCGGTCATCCGCCTGACCAGTTATGACATCTGGGCGGTGCCGCGCTTTGCCGAGGTCAAGACGATCTTTGGGGACCATGTCAATTTCAGCAACGCCGGCGGCGCGGGACTTGCGAACCACTTCAAGGAGAAGCCGTGGCGGCCGCCGAGCATCGTGCTGGAAGCCGATCCGCCGCTGCACACCCGAACCCGCGCGGTGCTGGCGCGGATCCTCTCGCCCGGTGCGATGCGGCGGCTTGCGGATGATTTCAAGTCAACGGCGACGCGGCTGATCGACGGGCTGGTCGAGCGCGGATCGTTTGACGCCATCAAGGACATCGCGGAGGTGTTTCCGGTCAGCGTGTTTCCCGACGCGCTCGGCATCGACCAGGAGGGGCGCGAGAACTTCCTGACCTATGGCGCAATGGTGTTCGCCGGCTTCGGGCCCGAGAACGACTATTTCCGCGATCTGATGCAGCAGGCGCCCCGCGTGCTGCCCTGGGTCGCGGCGCGCTGCCAGCGCGAGGCGCTGCGCCCGGGCAGCTTTGGCGCGCAGGTCTATGAGGCGGCCGACGCCGGCGAGATCAGCGCGGAGGAAGCACCATTGCTGGTGCGTTCGCTGCTCTCGGCCGGGCTCGACACCACGATCAGCGCGATCGGCATGGCGCTGTATACGCTTGCGCGCCATCCCGAGCAATGGTCGCTGGTTGCAGCCGATCCGTCGTTGTCGCGCGCGGCATTCGACGAGACGCTGCGCTTCGATTCACCGGCGCCATTCGTGTTCCGCACCACGCCGCATGACACCGAGATCGCCGGCGTCAGGATCGGCAAGCACGAGAAGGTGCTGCTGCTGCTCGCCTCCGCCAACCGCGACGAGACGCGCTGGGAGCATGCCGACCAATTCGACGTCAGACGGCGGCTCTCCGGACACATGGGCTTCGGCGTCGGCATCCACGGCTGCGTCGGGCAGATGGTGGCGCGGCTGGAAGCCGAGGCCGTGATCACCGCGCTCGCCAGCCGCGTCAAACGGCTCGAGATTGCAGGCCCCACAGCCTTCCGCGACAGCTCGGGCCTGCGGGCACTCAGCACGATGCCGGTCCGCGTGACGCCGAAGTAACGTCGCTATCGAAGGCTTGAAAAAGACCGGCGTACCTTTCGGCACGCCGGTCTGGATTTTGCTCCCTTGCGTAAATTCAGATCATGCCGACGCCGCGCGCGGCGTGCGGTTGCGCGAGTTGCGCTGGAAGAACAGCGCCTGGCTCGCCACCGCCGACACCATCGCCGGCTGGAACGGCTTTGAGATCAGGAATGCCGGCTCCGGCCGCTCGCCGGTCAGGAAGCGCTCGGGATAGGCGGTGATGAACACCACCGGCACCTCGAAGGTCCGCAGCAACTCGTTCACGGCATCGAGGCCCGACGAGCCGTCGGCGAGCTGGATATCGGCGAGGATCAGGCCGGGCTTCTTGTTCTTGGCAAGCGCCACGGCGTCGGAATGCGTGCGGGCAACGCCGATGACGTTGTGACCGAGATTCTTCACCAGGCTCTCGAGGTCCATGGCGATGAAGGTCTCGTCCTCAATGATCAGGACGTCGGTGGCGATCTCGGCGGCCATCTCGCGGCCGGCGGCATCGGTGAGCTTGCGCGTCTCGGCGATATCGGTGCCGAGAATGTAGCCGACCTCCTCCTCCGAGAAGCCCTCGAGCGACAGCAGCAGGAAGGCCTGGCGAGGCAGCGGCGTGATGTTGGACAGCCGACGCTCCGGCGGCAGCGACAGCGTCGCCACGTCGGCATTTTCGTTGTTGTTCACCGACACCGAATTCCAGATCTGGGTGAACAGCCGAAACAGGCCGGCGCGCGGCCCGTGGGTCTGATCCAGCAACGATCCATCCTGCAACAGGGCCTCGAGCATGGCCCCGACATAGGCGTCCCCCGACGCCTGATTTCCGGTCAGTGCGCGAGCGTAACGGCGCAACAGCGGAAGGTGTTCGGCAACGATCTGCGATCGGGACATTCCCACTCCATCCTTGTTCGTGAGGCCTGGCGGCCTGAAACCCGTTGTCTGGGGGCGGCAGAATCCAGTTCTGGGACGACCCCGGTTCCCCTGCATCGCCGACTACGCGCGAAAGCCGAAAAAGTTCCACGAAATAGTTCCAGCATTCCGGAACTTTCTGCGCAACTTTGCATTAGCTCCAGACCGACGAGGCAACGCGGCCAGCCTCTTTTTTCGAGGAAACGACTTGGAAATCAGAGACTTAACTCCCGGGGAAGCGTGGATCACATCATGAAGGAAGTAAAGAAGCAGGGCGGTCTCAACGCCGAGATTCAATCGAGAATCGGCCACCAGCTTCGCGCCATGTACGATGACGTGGTGCGACAGGGCGTACCCGACCGCTTTGCGGAGCTGATCCGCAAACTCGACGGGCCGGAGGCTGCGGCGGCGGCCGTCGCCGGGGGCGATACCGACAAGAACAATGGAGGGGACTAATGCCTCTCACGAATGAACTTCGCGACGATATCCTTGCGTCGGTCCCGAGCCTGCGCGCGTTCGCGATCTCGCTGTCCGGTAATGGTGACCGCGCCGACGATCTGGTGCAGGAGACCCTGCTGCGCGCGATCGCCAACATCGACTCGTTCCAGCCCGGCTCGAACCTCCCCGCGTGGCTGTTCACCATCCTGCGCAACCTGTTTCGCTCCGACTACCGGAAGCGGCGCCGCGAGGTGGAGGATGCCGAGGGCAATTATGCCAAGACGCTGAAGAGCCAGCCTTCGCAGGCGGCGCATCTGGAATTCGAGGAATTCCGCGCCGCGCTTGAAAAGCTGCCGCAGGACCAGCGCGAGGCGCTGATTTTGGTCGGCGCGTCCGGCTTCTCCTACGAGGATGCCGCGGCAATCTGCGGCTGCGCGGTCGGCACCATCAAGAGCCGCGTCAACCGCGCGCGATCGAAGCTCTCCGCGCTGCTCTATGTCGACAGCGCCGAGGATTTCGGCCCCGACAACACCGTGCGTGCCGTGATCGGCGGCAATGGCGGCTAAGCGCGACCACGGCGATAAATGAGAAAAGGCGGCCCGCGGGCCGCCTTTTTTCATGTTGGCCTGCAAGGCCACGCTCAGCGCGCCGTCAGCTGGCCATCGCCTTGACGGACGCCGGCTTGAAGCCGTTTCTCAATTCGAGGATCTTGGCTGCGATTTCGGTCACCGGGACCGGGTGACTGAATAGGAAGCCCTGCGCCTCGTTGCAGCCTTCGGCCCGCATATGATCCAGCTGCTCGACGGTCTCGATGCCCTCCGCGATCGTGGTCATGCCCAGGCTTCTGCCGAGGCTGATGACGGCGCGGACGATCGACTTCGATCCATGCGTCGCGGTCGCATCGCGCACGAAGGATTTGTCGATCTTGAGCTTGTCGAACGGGAAGCTGCGCAGATAGCTCAGCGACGAATAGCCGGTGCCGAAATCATCCAGCGCGATGCGCACTCCCTGCGCCTTCAGCTTGTGCAGCGTTGCAAGCGTCTCGTTGCTGTTCGCGAGGAACACGGACTCGGTGATTTCAAGCTCCAGCCGGCGCGGCGACAATTTTGACGTCGCGAGCGCGCCGACGACGACGTCGGTGAAGTCGGCATCACGAAACTGGACCGCGGATACGTTAACCGCGAGCTTCATCTCGCTGGGCCAGGTCGTCGCCTGTTCGCAGGCGCGATCGAGCACCCATTCTCCCAGCGGGCCGATCAGGCCGATCTCTTCCGCGATCGGGATGAACTGGTCCGGCGGCACCAGCCCGCGCTTGGGGTGATGCCAGCGCAGCAGCGCCTCGAAGCCGCAGATGCGGTCGAGATGGAGATCGTAGAGCGGCTGGTAGAACAACGAGAACTCGTCCTTGACCATCGCCTCGCGAAGGTCGAGCTCGATCGCCCGACGTCGCTGCAGGCTGGCGTCCATCGCAGGCTCGAAGAAGCGCCAGGTGCCGCGGCCTTCCATCTTGGCGCGGTACAAGGCGACGTCGGCGTTCTTCAGCAGCTTCTCGCCGGTGGTGCCGTCGCCCGGCGACATCGAGATGCCGACGCTGCATCCGACGACGACGCGATGCCCGTTCAGCTCGTACGGCGCACCCACGCATTCCACGATGCGGCGCGCGAGGCGTTCGGCCTCGTCGCCGCCCTGGACGCCACACTGGATGACCGCGAACTCGTCGCCGCCCAAACGCGCGACGGTGTCGACCTCGCGGACGCAGGCGTTGAGCCGGTCCGCGACCGCGCACAGCAGTTCGTCGCCGACCGGATGCCCGAGCGTGTCGTTGACCTGCTTGAAATTATCGAGATCGAGGCAGAACACCGCGAAGCCGAGCCCGCGGCCGACCTGCGCAACCGCCAGCTCGATCCGCTCGGCCAACAACGTCCGGTTCGGCAGCTTGGTCAGGGCATCGTGCCGGGCCATGAACGCGATCTGCGATTCCGCCCGTTGCTGTTCGGTGACGTCCTCGCAGGTGACGAGCCAGCCGCCATCGGATGTCGGCCGTTGCGCGATCGCAATGATCCGTCCATCGCTGAGATGCTGCAGATAATTGCCGTCGTGCAGGGCCATCGAGCGCTCGCGCTCCGCCAGCAGGTCGGTGACGGTCCGCTCGCCGTGATTGCCCGCGGCGATGCTCAGGTCGAGCACCTCCTCCATGGTCATTCCGGGAACGACAAGCTCCGGCGATATATCGAAGATCTCGCAGAACCGGCGGTTGGCGACTTGCAGCCGCGCCTCGCTGTTATAGAGGCACAATCCTTGCGACATGTGCGTGAGCGCCGCGTCGAGCCGCAGATTGGTTTCATGCAGCTCGGCCTTCTGCTGCTTCAGCGCGGAGATGTCGCTGTAGACGAGGACGACGCCGCCCTCCTGCGTCTCGCTGCGGCTGACGCGCAGCCAGCGTCCATCCGCAAGCTGCGCCTCGCTCGCAAAGCCATCGATGTCACCGTCGGCAGGCGCCAGCCTGGCGGCATCGAGCGGATTCGACTGCAGGAGCTGCGGCGAGAGACGGATGAATTCACTCGCGCGCGAGTTGGCCAGCGCGACCTGGCCATCCGCGTCGAGCAGCACGACGCCCTCACGCGACGTTTCGAGCGCATCGGAAAGCCGTGCCTGCGCCGAGCGGCGTTGCGATACTTCTTGATTGACCATCCGCCGGATGTTGTCGCGCATCGTTTCCATTGCGGTCAGAAGCGTGCCAAGCTCGTCGGTCCCGCCCTTGGGGATGGTCGCGTCGAGGTCGCCGCCGGCGATGCTTCGCGCGGCCCGCGATGCGATCGCGACCGGCCCGATAATGCGGCGCGCCAGCAGCCACGAAAACAGCGCCGACAGAAACAGCGCGACGGTCAGCCCGGCCACGTTGAGCTGCAGGTCCCGCTTGATCGTCGAGAGCGCCTTTTGCCTGAACAGGAAGCCATCGCCGGCCGTATAATTGACGAGCAGCTCGACCTGCTGACTGACAATCTTGGAGTAGCGATCGACATCGCCGACCGTCGCACCCGGTGCGCGCGGATCGGCCGCCGCGCTGCCCTCCGTGGACGATCCGATCGCGCGCCGGTGCAGCGCCATCCAGGCGTCGGCGGCTTCCTGAACCTTAGCGGCGGCTTGCGCAGCGCGCGAGGATTGCGACCGATCGGCAGCAATCGCCAGGTCTTCCGAGAGCGTCTTCGCGAGCTTTTCAATCTGGCCATCGAGATTGGCGCGAATCTCCGGATCCGTGGTCAGCAGGCGTTGCGACGAGGCGACCCGCATCGCGGCGAAATCCGCACCGGCCGCGCGTGCATAGTTGATCGACATCAGGGATTCGTCGAACGTCTTGGCCACCAGATCGCCGGCATGGCGGATGCCGAGGATGGAGTACCCGCCGAGGGCGACCGCAACGGCGCTCATCGCAAGGCAAAAAATCAGAATCTGGCTGCGGATCGAACCCTTGGTCAGGGCAAGACGCGAAAGGCGGACGGTTGCGAACCGAAAGGCCGCACCGCTCTTTACCTTGAGGTTGCCAAATAGGCTGTCCATGCCCGCGTTTCGCCGTAGTGCTCGATACTCAAGCTACGCAGAAACGCGCAGCACTGCGGAAAATAACTGTCTGCTCAAAATTGCTTTAGTAGTGACTGGAACTCATGCTGAAATCGTTAAGATCAGCTGGCGATAATCACCCTTACAGGTGATCCGGGAGCCACATTTGCAGCCCGGGATAGCCGATATTTGGTGTTCGAGGTTCAGCGGGGGTCTCATGCAGTCAGGCTTGTTGCGCGCCTTGCGCCTGGGCCAGTTCGGCCGCCTGCCGTTTGCGGCGGCGATCGTCACTGGAGCGCTTATTGGAGCAGCTTTGGGCGCAGCCCCTTATGTCATTTCGCAGAAGGATCGTGAATTCAAACCCGCGCAGATCTCGATCAAGCGGGGTGAGGTTTTACGGTTCGTTAACGATGACGGCGAACTGCTGCATCACGCTTATTTGAGCACTGATACGTTCAGCTTCGACTCGGGTGACCAGCAGCCGGGCAGCAAGTTCGACGTCACCTTCTCGGTGCCCGGCGACTACACCGTGCTGTGCGGCATTCACCCGAAGATGAAGCTCGCCGTCCACGTCGCCAAATAGCCGCCCCAGGAGGCGGCGATCTACAGGACCGACGTCTTGAAGATCGCGGCGTGGCCGAAATAGTAGACGAACAAGGTCACCGACAGCGCGGCACAGAGCGCGACCGGGGCGAGCCACGGCGCACGACGGTCGCGCGACAACACCTTGTTGTCGGCGACAATCGCAAGCAGGACAGCGATGATCGCCGAGTGTCCGATCGTGTCGATCTTGCCGAATTCGAAGCACGCGCTGATGAACATCCCCGTCAGCACGGTGGCGGCGCAGCGCCGGATCAGCGGCGTCCAGATCAAGGCAAAGGCAAGCGTGAATTCCACCATGCCGGCGGCGCGCATGTAGAACTCGTTGTCGAAGCCCAGCGTCATCGCGGAATGCTCGATCAGCAGCGGGAAGCTCCACTCCGGATAGGCCCATTTTTCGACCGAGGCCCACATCAACGTCACCGCGGCGGCGTAGCGCATCACGTCGATCGGCCGGATTCCGAACAAATCCTTGTTCAGCCCAACCAGCGCAAAATAGGCGGCAACACCGAGAAAGATCGGGTAATCGGCGAGGTGAAAGACACCGTAGTCGCGTACACCGATCCCGAACAGGACCACCATCCCCGCCGCCGACAGCGGCAGCGTGCGTCGTGACAGCATCCCGGCAGCGATCGCAAGCTGCAACGCGCCGACATACGGCGACGTCGTCTTCAACTCGGGCGTCAGCAGGATGCCGCCCACGGCCCAGATCGAGATGAAGAAGAACCCGCACACGGCGCGCATCATCAATTCGGTGCGCAGCCGCAGCCCCTCGGTGACGCGGTCCATCACCCGGATCGTGGCGTCACCCAGCGAGGTGGGCTCGATCAGGCAACCCGCAAACAGCCAGAAGATGGCGACACCGAGCAGCAGTTCGAAATCCAGGCAAAGGACATTCTCGAGTCCGCGGGGCTGGCCGGCGACATCGTAGGCACAAAACCATTTGACATGTGCCTCGGCACTGCGCGCGGCGACGACACAAAACAGAACCGCTGCAAGGCACGTGGCGAAAAAGGAGCGCACCGCCGAGACGGTATCTCGCGCCCATCCACTAAACATTGAACCAACCGCCCACACACTTAAGGACTTGTTTAACTTATATCAAATTTTAAGCTTTGCGCCTGCCGGGACATCCCGTGGTTGCATCGTGGTTAATCCTGGCGGGCGAGCCCCCGGCCTGTCCCTTAGTGCAGTCTTTACAGCCGGTTGCCTCAAATTTTAGCTAATTCCGGCACGGGAGCTCAATTCAACTGTCGTAGTGAAATCCGGACAAATCGGATCGGGAGGCCGGTACAGTGTTCGGAGCGTTGAGCGTCGTAAGTATCGGGGTGGGGTCGGCCCTCGCCTATGTGACAAGATCGTCCGCTGCGCGCACAGCGACCCTCGAGACCTGCGCGGGCGCATTCGTGATCGTGGGGCTCGGCCTCCTGGGCGCGGCGCTGCCGCACCTGTCCTGAAACGAACCTCGTTCTGAACCGCGTTGAGCCGAGGTCAGCGGGGCAGTTTGGGGACGCCTGCCACCGGCGGGGCCGTCGCGGTCAGGGTTTGCAGGAAGGCGATGAGGTCGTTCTTCTCGTCTGCCGTCAGGGACAGCGGCTTGATGTCGGGCGATCGGCTCGGCCGATCGATCCCACCCTTGTTGTAAAGCTCGATGACATCTTCCAGCGTTGCCACCGATCCGTCGTGCATATAGGGCGCCCGGCGCGCGACGTCGCGCAATGTCGGCGTCTTGAACGCATATTTCAGCTTCGCCGAGGTCGGAAAGAAACGGCCGCGCCCGATGTCATGGCCCTTGGCGGTGCCGATATCCTGGAAGGATCCGTCGGAAAACGACGGGCCGCTGTGGCAAGCCGAGCAACGTGCCTTGCCGTTGAAAAGCTCAAAGCCGTGCTGGGCTGATTTGCTGATGGCGGTGTCGTCGCCCTTGATCCAACGGTCGAACGGAGCCTCGCCTGCGACGATGGAGCGCTCGAAGGTCGCCAATGACGCCTCGATCCTCGGCCGCGTGATCGCGCCGTCTCCGAATGCGTGGGCGAAGGCATCGACATAGCCGGGGATCGCCGAAAGTCGCGCAATCAATTCCGGCTCGGTCATGTTCAGGTTCGCCGGACTGAGGATCGGCCCGAACGCAACGGATTCCAGATCCCTGAACTTACCGTCCCATCCCAGCGGCTCGAAGAAGGCCACATCGATCAATGTCGGCGAGCGGATCGGCAGGCCCTTGGGATCCTCACCGATGGCGCGCGGAAGGCCATCGGCCCATGAAAGGGATGGCCTGTGGCAACTCGCGCAGGAGTGTGTCTTTGACCTCGACAGCAGCGGATCGAAGAACAGCAGTCGCCCAAGCGCGGATTTCGCCTCCGAATAGGGATTGCTGCTCGGGAACGGAACGACGTCCGGCCTCCGATAGCTGGCACGGATTGTCGCAGGGTCGCCGGGCGGCGCTGCCGGAGTCAAGGCAAGCGACAGCCCTACCGGCAAAACTGCCGCGAGCAAGGTCAGGCTGACCCAAAGCCTCATCGGGGTCCTCAGACGGTATCCTGCTCGGTATATGCCCAAGCATGTTCAACGAAGTTTTAACAATCGGTTGCGGTCTATTACTGATAGTGGGCATTGGTCACGATGACGCCGGCGCATGCTTGCGCGCGTGATTTCGATCAATCCGCGCGTCGATCCGATCACACAACCTGAGGCAGTCGCTACTTCTTCACCGGGCGCAGCGGCGCGGAGAACTGCTCGGTGCGGTCGCGCTCGGTCATGTCGACGACGGTGTCCATCGGCGCGGTCAGTTCATAGACATAGGAGACGTCGGTGAAATAGCGCTTCGCGGTGCCGCCGAGCGCCTCGGGCGCGACGCGGTCGAGCAGGATCAGGCCGAAATCACTGTCGGCTCGCCGCGTCGCCTGGCTGGTGTTGAACTCTTCCCAGCGGAAATGAAAGACCGAGTCCGCATCCTCGCCGACGACCTCCCAATTGGCGACGATGTGCGGGTGCTTGCCGACCAGCGACAGCCCTTCGTCGGAATGCGAGGCGAGCTCGAAGAACAGCAGCGACAGCGATTGGGCGGCGCGGGCGCTGACCGTGATGTCGGGACCGTTCACCGCGATCCGGTCGGCATGCGGGATCGCGCGCGATTCGAACAGGCCCTTCAGCTTGACGCCCTGCCACTGGCTCTCGCTGAGCAGCGTGACGACGTTCGACATCGCGTGGATGCGCCCGATCAAGAGCTCGCGCGCGACATCGATATCGGCGCCGTGCCGCAGCGTGCGGGTCACGATCGACTGGATCACCGCGAGGATGTTCTTGACGCGATGGTTGAGCTCGTCGATCACGGCGGTCAACCGGCGCTCGAATCCGATGCGGACCTCGATCTCGCGGCTGAGGCGCAAATTGTTATAGGCGACATAGCCGAACAGGCCGCAGATGATGCCGGTCAGCGCGAGGCCGATCGCCGCGACGATGGTCGCGGTCTGCTGCGCACGCACCGTGGCGTTGCTCTTGGCGTAATAGTCGAGCGACCAGTCACGGCCGCCGAACGTCACCGTGCGCACCATCGACGGCAGCGGGCCGTCCTGGCGCACCGCGCGCGAGGTGACGATGCCCTGCTCGTTGGCGGTGAACTCGTCGTTGGAGTCGCGCGGATCCTTCAACGCCACCGCGAATAGCGAGCTATCGTCGTTGGTCAGCATCAGCGACGACAGCTCATAGGAGAAGGTGATGAAGCCGGCCGGCTCGGATGCGCCCTCCTGGAACACCGGCGCGGCGAGCACGACCCCGACCGGGCCGTTCTGCCGCAACAGCGGCACCGGGTCGGAGGCCACAGGCTTGGCGTTGGCCATCGCCCGCGCCAGCATCGGGCCCACCACTGAGTGGCGGTCGAAGGCGCGGCCCGGAATGCTCAAGGTCTCCGGATTGCGCGGCTCGACGTCCATCAGCACGTTGATCGGCTTGTCGAGCGCCTTGAGGTCGAGCGCCTGGTCGTCGAAATCCCGGATCGTCGGATTGGTGAAGCCGTTGGCCTTCAGCTCGGCCTCCGCCGCGGCGAGCTCGTCCGGCTTGAGCCGCGCGATCCAGGCGGCGACGACGAAATCGGTCTTGAAGGCGTAGATCGCCGAGCGCAGCGGCTGCAGCATGTTGGCCTTCACCATCGACGGCGCCCGGAACAGCCCGGAGGCGACCCGCGCCAGCAGCTCGCGCTCGGTCAGGCGGTCCTGCACCAGGCTGGCATGGACGTCGATCGCCCGCGCCAGCGCGATGCCGTCGATCGCGAGCTCCTGATCGTGCACCCGATAGGCGGCAAGACCGGAGAGCAGAACTCCGATCAGCGCAATCAAGGCAACGATGAAGCCCAGTCGAACCACACGCTTACTCGGCAATCAGGGGGTGGCGAAAGGGGACGGAAGTCATCTGGCTTCTGCAAGGGCGGCGACAAATCAGGATGCGATGAAGGCCCGCCGCAAAGGAATATGGAATAGCAATCATCGGTCCGCAACAGGAGCCGGTCGGCAGCATTAACGACGACGCCACCCGGCGGTCTTTGGCGGCGCCAAAGGTTGCTAATCGGCAAAGTTGGAAATTGTTCCGGCGATTGCGCAGCTTTTTTGCGGCGGCCAGCGACATCCAGCCAAGTGCCTCACCGTCATCCTGCAGCGCGTCTCGAAGGATGAACGGCCCACCGGTGGCCGTTCATCCTTCGAGGCTCGCTCTGCTCGCGCCTCCAGCGATAAAGGCGAAGCCTTTGCGCGGGGATGACGGGATAAGGGTTCGCACCGCCACAATGATTAACGCCTAACCCGCCTTGACCTTGCCCTGCGACCGAAGGCCGCCCTTGGTCTCGATGAAGCTGATGATGCGATCGAGGCCGTCGCTCTTCTTCAGGTTGGTCATCACGAAGGGCCGCTCGCCGCGCATCCGCCTGGCGTCGGTGTCCATCTTCTCGAGTGACGCACCGACATGGGGTGCGAGATCGATCTTGTTGATCACCAGGAGGTCGGATCGCGTGATGCCGGGGCCGCCCTTGGAGGGGATCTTGTCGCCGGCGGCAACGTCGATGACGTAGATCGTCAGATCGGCCAATTCCGGCGAGAAGGTCGCCGCCAGATTGTCGCCGCCGGATTCGATCAGCACCAGATCGAGGTCGGGGAATTTTGCCCGCATGTCGGCAACCGCGGCGAGATTCATCGAAGCGTCCTCGCGGATCGCAGTATGCGGACAGCCGCCGGTCTCGACACCGGCGATGCGGTCCGGCGTCAGCGAACCGGAGCGCACCAGAAACTCGGCATCCCATTTGGTGTAGATGTCGTTGGTGATCGCGGCGATGTCGTAGCGCTCGCGCATCGACTTGCAGAGCAGGTCCATCAGCGCGGTCTTGCCGGAGCCGACCGGGCCGCCGACGCCGACACGAAGTGGGCCGTGGGAAGTGGGCATATCAACAAGTCCCTCTATTGTCGTCCCGGCGAAAGCCGGGACCCATACCGCGTGATCCCTCAACCGGGTCCAGTGGCCGACACCATCCGCAACAACCACCCCCTGTGGTTATGGGTCCCTGCTTTCGCAGGGACGACAGCGGAAGATGCATCATGACCGGAACAGCCTCGTGTATTGCGTCTCGTGACGCAGGCTTGCGAGATCGGCGCGAAAGGTCGCGCCGCCGAGATCGTCGAGCGAGGCCGCATTGGCCCGCGCCGCGGTCGCAGCAACGACCAGCTCGAGACCGGCCAACACGCGCTGACTGTCGGTCTGCCCGAGCGGGATCAGCCGGCTGCCCGCGGAAATCCAGTTCGAGGTCACTGCCTGCAGGAAGGCGTGCAGCGCCGGCGCAAGCCGAATGCCGTGTGCAGCGCTGACGATGCCGACCGCGACGGGGTAGACGACAGGGCCGTTGCAAGCCGCAATCATCGCGTCGAGGCCGGGCGAATTCCACGCGGCACGGGCGATCTCGATGAAGGCGCGCCCCTGCGTCGTGGTCTCGAGCTGCCGCTCGCGCGACGGCACGAAGGCCGCGGCAAGCTCGGCGACCTGCTCCAGCCCGGCATGATTGGGCTGCAACGCCGCACGAAAACTCTGCGCGAGAAACACAGCGTCGCAAAATCCGCTGCCGTCGGAAAGCATCGCGGCGAGCCAGCCGCGCAGCGACGCGGCATCCGTGATGTCGCCGGCCTCGACCGCCCATTCGATGCCGCTGGAATAGGCGAACGCCCCCACCGGAAAGGACGGCGACAGCCATGTCATCAGCCGGTACAGCGCGGCCGCCTCGTCCTCCGCCATCCCGCCGCGCAGCGCGGCGGGATCAGGCTCATTTGTGGTCATGAGCATGGGAGTGATCGTGGTGATGATGAGCTTGCTCGCAATGCTCATCATGATGATGGTCGTGATCATGGTCAGGCCCGTGATCATGGCCGTGGTGGTGACCGTGATCATGCGCATGGCTGTGGGCATGATCGTGCCCGGTGTGACCATGCGCGTGCGCGTCGGCATGCGCATGCTCGGCATAGGCGCCGCCCTCGGGATCGAACGGTGCCTCGATCTCGATGACACGGGCCCCTAACCCCTTCACCATCGCCTCGATCACGTGATCCCTGCGGATGCGCAATCCCTTCGGCATGATCTGCGTCGGCAGATGACGGTTGCCGAGATGCCAGGCGACCCGGATCAGATGATGCGGATCGCTGCCCCGGATTTCCACCAGCGGCTCGGGAGCTGCGACCACCTCGACGAGGCGGCCGTCCTCCAGCACCAGCGCATCGCCGCCGCGCAGCGCGACGGCGTTTTCGAGATCGAGCAGAAATTCGAGCCCGCGCGTCCCTGACATCACCATCCGCCGCCGATGCCGGTCGTCGAAATCTAGCACGACGGTATCGGCTGGCGCTTCCTTCCAGCGGTGCTGTCCCAGGACTTTGGTGGCGCGGATCATCGATGCCTCAGAGCTTCTCGACCTTGGCGTCGCTGATGATCTCGATCACCGTCGGCCCGGTCTTCATGTTAGCGGAATATTCGCGCCATACCTTCATGTGCGGCGCCCTGGCATGGCCGTTGAGATCCTCGCGGCTCTCCCAGCGCTCGACCACCACATAGAGGTTGGGATCGTTGACGCTGACATTGCCGTCATAGGAGATGCAACCCTTCTCCTTGCGGGTCTCGACCGTGCAGGCCTTGTGCCCCTTGATGAAGTCGTCCTTGTTCTCCGGCTTCATCGGCGTGGTGGCGATGACATAGATCATGGATTATCTCCCTTCTTTTTCTCGTTAGCGGACGTCGACCTTCTCGGGCGTGATCACCTCGATCTTCGGCGGCGCGGCCATGCATTTCACCGCGACCCGGCCGAACGTCTTCATGTGCTCGGCGGTGCGATGTGGCACCAGCGCCTCCGCGTTCTCCCACTGCTCGACGAACACCATCTTGCTGTGGTCGGTGACGCTCTCATGCAAATCGTAAGCGATGTTGCCGGGCTCCTTGCGGGTTTCCTTGATGCAGGCCGTCGCCGCAGCAATGAATTCGGCGCGGGTCTCGGGCTTGATGGTCAGCGTAGCAACGACGTAAATCACGGAAGTTCCTCCCGGTTTTCTGTTTTGGCTTGAGTCTTGTTTTGACGCGTTTTCTTTCCGCGAACCGGAAATCCACTTCGCTCGAAAACGCTCTGGTTACCGGGATGGGTTTTAGAACATAAAATAGCGCTGTGCCATGGGCAGCACCTCGGCCGGCGCGCAGGTCAGCAGCTCGCCGTCTGCGCGTACCTCATAGGTCTCCGGATCGACCTCGATCTCGGGCGTCGCGTCGTTGTGGATCATGCTCTTCTTGGAGATCTTGCCGCGGGTGTTCTGTACCGCGTAGAGCTTCTTGGCTATCCCGAGCTTGCGGGCAAGGCCGCCGGTGACCGCCGCCTTCGAGGTGAACACCACCGAGGACGCGGTGAGCGACTTGCCGAAGGCGGCGAACATCGGCTGGTAATGCACCGGCTGCGGCGTCGGGATCGAGGCGTTGGGGTCCCCCATCGGCGCCGCCACGATCGAGCCGCTCTTGATGATGCAGTCCGGCTTGACGCCGAAGAACGCCGGCGACCACAGCACGAGGTCGGCGAGCTTGCCCTTCTCGACCGAACCGATCAGCTTCGACACGCCGTGCGCGATCGCGGGGTTGATGGTGTATTTGGCGATGTAGCGCTTGACGCGGAAATTGTCGTTGTCGTTGCCCTTGTCCTGCGGCAGCGACCCACGTTGCTTCTTCATCTTGTCGGCGGTCTGCCAGGTGCGGATGATGACCTCGCCGAGCCGGCCCATCGCCTGCGAGTCCGACGACATCATCGAGAGCGCGCCGAGGTCGTGCAGGATGTCCTCGGCGGCGATGGTCTCCTTGCGGATCCGGCTCTCGGCGAAGGCAAGGTCTTCGGCGATCGACGGATCGAGGTGATGGCACACCATCAGCATGTCGAGATGCTCGTCGATGGTGTTGCGGGTGAACGGCCGGGTCGGATTGGTCGAGGACGGCAGCACGTTCTTCAGCCCGGCAATCTTGATGATATCCGGTGCATGGCCGCCGCCGGCGCCCTCGGTGTGGAAGGCATGGATGGTGCGGCCCTTGAACGCCTTCACCGTATCCTCGACGAAGCCGGATTCGTTCAGCGTGTCCGAATGCAGCATCACCTGGACGTCGTAGTCGTCGGCAACCGAGAGACAGGTGTCGATCGCCGACGGCGTGGTACCCCAGTCCTCATGCAGCTTCAGCGCGCAGGCGCCGCCCTTGATCATCTCGACCAGCGCCGCCGGACGCGAGGCGTTGCCCTTGCCGGAGATGCCGAGGTTGACCGGGAAGGCGTCGAACGACTGGATCATCCGCCCCATGTGCCAAGGGCCAGGCGTGCAGGTGGTGGCGAAGGTGCCGTGCGACGGACCGGTGCCGCCGCCGAGCATCGAGGTGACGCCAGACATCAGCGCGTGCTCGATCTGCTGCGGGCAGATGAAATGGATGTGGCTGTCGAAACCGCCGGCGGTGAGGATCTTGCCCTCGCCCGCGATCACGTCGGTACCGGGACCGATCACGATGGTGACGTTGGGCTGGATGTCGGGATTGCCGGCCTTGCCGATCGCCGCGATCATGCCCTCCTTGATCGCGACGTCGGCCTTCACGATTCCCCAGTGATCGACGATCAGCGCGTTGGTGATGACAGTATCCGCGGCGCCTTGCGCGTTGGTCACCTGCGACTGCCCCATGCCGTCGCGGATCACCTTGCCGCCGCCGAACTTCACCTCCTCGCCATAGGTGGTGAGATCCTTCTCGACCTCGATGATCAGATCGGTGTCGGCAAGCCTAACCCTGTCGCCGGTGGTCGGGCCGAACATGTCGGCATAGACGGAACGCTTGATCTTCACGGACATGTCAGCCCCCAGTTTCAGTCAGCGCGGCCTTGGCACGCGCAATCGTGTCGTCGAAAATGCGGTCGAGCCGCGGATTGATGCCCCGGCAACCGGCAACGACCTTGTCGGCCCAGGCCGCATAGTCGGCGAGATCATCGCGCTCGTCCTTGCTCGGATGCGGCACGATCCGCGCGCCGATATTGCTGATCTTGTCGGCGATCTTGATCAGCTTTGCACCGGGAGATTTGTGCGGAGCATCCTCGATCTGCTTTTGCCGGCGGGCAGGCTTTGGCAGGCTCATGTCATCGGTGCACTCGACAACGAGATCGGCAACGCGCGCGCTGAACTTCTGCGCGAGCTCCTCGCGCGTGGTCTCGGTGTCCTCGATGGTGTCGTGCAGCCAGCCGGCAGCCACCAGTTCGGCATCGGTGCCGTTAGTGACCTGCGCGAGCAGATTCGCGACCTCGGCGAGATGGTTGATGTAAGGCTCACTCCCCCGCCCCTTGCGCGCCATCCCGTTATGACGGTGCGCGGCAAGCTCGGCAGCTTCGGAGACCATGCGGACAGCGGGAAGCATGGCGCTACAGCTTCCCCTTCACCTCGGCGCGAAAGCCGTAGATCACGCGCTTGCCGGCGAGTGCGACGAGCTGGACGTCGCGGGTCTGGCCGGGTTCGAAGCGGACGGCGGTGCCGGCGGCGATGTCGAGGCGCATGCCGCGGGCTTTCTTGCGGTCGAATTTCAGCGCCGGGTTGGTCTCGAAGAAGTGGTAATGCGAGCCGACCTGGATCGGACGATCGCCGGTGTTGGCGACCGAGAGCGTCACGGTCTTGCGGCCGGCATTGAGCTCGATCTCGCCGTCCTTGATGAAGAGTTCGCCGGGGATCATTCGTCTCTCCTGTCATTCCGGGGCACGCGAAGCGTGAATCCGGAATCTCGATCAACAATCTCTGGATTCCGGGTTCTGCCTTCGGCCGCCCCGGAATGACGCTCGTGGCTATCGGATCGGCTCGTGCACGGTGACGAGCTTGGTGCCGTCGGGGAATGTCGCCTCGACCTGGATGTCGTGGATCATCTCCGGGATGCCATCCATCACCTGCGCGCGGGTCAGGACCTTGGCGCCGGCCTGCATCAGCTCGGCGACGGTGCGGCCGTCGCGCGCGCCCTCGACGATGAAGTCGGTGATCAACGCGACGGCTTCGGGATGGTTCAGCTTGACGCCGCGCTCGAGCCGGCGCCGCGCCACCGTGGCCGCCATCGAAACCAGGAGCTTGTCCTTTTCGCGGGGAGACAAATTCATGCGAGCACTCTGAAAGCGTTGAAAGGATTAGTTGAGCCAAAGCCGCGGCAGCGGGACAGTGGAGGCGCGGCCGAGCACCGTCATCATGTCAGCGCGCAGCCGGGCCGCATCTTGGGCACAGAAGCGGGCCATTGCAAAGCCATTCCAGGCGGAGATGCCGACCTCGCCGCCGAAGCTTTCCGACGCCTCGCGGATGCGCTCGACCAAGGCTTCGTCACCCGGCACGATCAGCGCCGTGCCGATCGCGCAGCCGCCGCCCGCGATCGCGGGTCGCGCGAGCTTCTCGCCGATCTCGCCGTCGAGCCTGACGGTCTCGGCGAACACCAGCTTGCCGCCACGGCGCATCCGCCAGCGGTCGACGAACTCGCCGTGGCGCATGGTCTCGCCCATCGCGGCGCGGCCGAACACCACGATCTCGCAGAGCAGGAGCGAGGCACCCTCGGCAAGGTCGATGTCGAAGCCGCGGTGAATGCGGGCACGGTCGAACAGGATGGTTTCCTGCGGCAGCCAGGCGAGATGCGCGCCTGCGGCAACGGTCAGCGCGATGTCGAGCCGTGCCGCCGCTGCCGGTGCACGGTAGACTTTCTCAGCCGCCGCGGTGGTCAGCGTCAAACGCGCGCCCTCGCCGGCCGCGACCGCGATCTCGAAGCGATCCCCGCCGGCAATGCCGCCGGCGGTGTTGACGAACATGGCCGAGAGACCGTCGTCCTCCGGCGATGGGAAGCGGACGCGCAGCGAGCCGGACTCATGCAGGTCGCCGCGGCGGGTGGCGCCGTCTTTCAGATGCACGCCGAACCGGACCGCACCCTGGGCGCGGTTTGCCGCAAACGTCGCCGCTGCCGCGCCTGCGATCCCGGTCCGCATTCCCCCGACGCTCCCTTCGCGCGCCACGACAGGCGGCGTCACATCCTGTTCACAGCGCCATCTGGCGGCTGATCTCGGCGGGATCGAGGCTTGCGCGGTCGCAGGCATATTTCACCGCACCCCGGTCCATCACGGCAAAACTGTCGCCGAGTTCGCAGGCAAAGTCGAGATATTGTTCGACCAGCACGATGGCGATGTTGCCGAGATTGCGCAGATAGGAGATGGCGCGGCCGATATCCTTGATGATCGAGGGCTGGATGCCCTCGGTCGGCTCGTCGAGCAGCAGGAGCTTTGGCCGCATCACCAGCGCGCGGCCGATCGCAAGCTGCTGCTGCTGGCCGCCGGAAAGGTCGCCGCCGCGGCGGCCCAGCATGGTCTCCAACACCGGAAACAGCGAGAACACGTCGTTGGGAATGTTGCGGTCTTCGCGCTTGAGCGGACCGAAGCCGGTCTTGAGGTTCTCTTCCACCGTCAGCAGCGGAAAGATCTCGCGGCCCTGCGGCACGAAGCCGATGCCGCGCCGCGCCCGCTCATAGGGCTTTAGCGCGGTGATGTCCTTGCCGTCGAAATTGATCGTGCCGGAAGCGATCGGATACTGGCCGACCATGGCGCGGAGCAGCGAAGTCTTGCCGACGCCGTTGCGGCCGAGCACACAGGTGACCTTGCCCGGCTCGGCGGTCAGCGACACGCCGCGCAGCGCCTGCGCCGCACCGTAATAGAGATTGATGTTGTCGATCTTCAGCATCGCGCTAGCGCCCCAGATACACTTCGACCACCCGCTCGTTCGACGACACCTGGTCGATCGAACCTTCGGCGAGCACCGAGCCCTCATGCAGGCAGGTCACCTTGACGCCGAGCTCGCGCACGAAGGTCATGTCATGCTCGACCACCATGATGGTGTGATTCCTGTTGATCTCCTTCAGGAGCTCCGCGGTCAGATGGGTCTCGACATCGGTCATGCCGGCGACCGGCTCGTCGACCAGCAGCACCTTCGGGTCCTGCGCCAGCAACATGCCGATCTCGAGCCACTGCTTCTGGCCGTGCGACAGGCTGCCGGCGAGGCGGTTGCGCGCATCGGTCAGGCGGATGGTCTCGAGCACCTTGTCGATGCGCTCGGACTCGGCCTTGCTGCCGCGCCAGAACAGCGTGCCGCGCACGGAATGATCGACATTGAGCGCGAGCAGGAGATTGTCCTGCACGGTCTGGCTCTCGAACACCGTCGGCTTCTGGAATTTGCGGCCGATGCCGAGCTCGGCGATACGGGTCTCGTCGAGGCGGGTCAGGTCGACGGTGCCGTCGAACAGCACGGTGCCCTCGTCCGGCTTGGTCTTGCCGGTGATGATGTCCATCATCGTGGTCTTGCCGGCGCCGTTCGGGCCGATGATGGCCCGCATCTCGCCGGGTTCGAGCGCCAGCGACAGATTGTTGATGGCGTGGAAGCCGTCGAACGAGACATGCACGCCGTCGAGGTAGAGCATGGCCGAGGTGGCGCGGGTGTCCATGACGTTCATCTGCCTACTCCGCCGGGTTCGGTGCGCCGATGCCGTCTTCGCGCGCGGCACTCTCGGCGTCGGGTGAGTTGCGCCGCGCTTTCAGCGGCTCCCACCAGGCGTTGAAGGTACCGACGATGCCCTTGGGCAACAGCAGCGTGACCAGGATGAACAGCGCGCCCAGCATGAACAGCCAGTACGGTGCAAGCGGCCCCGAGGTGAAGAACGTCTTGGCATAGTTGACGACGACGGCGCCGAGCGCCGCGCCGATCAGCGTGCCGCGGCCGCCGACCGCGACCCAGATCACCGCCTCGATCGAGTTGGCGGGCGCGAACTCGCTCGGATTGATGATGCCGACCTGCGGCACGTACAGCGCACCGGCGACGCCGGCCATGCAGGCCGACAGCGTGAACACGAACAGCTTGTAGGATTCGACACGATAGCCAAGGAAACGGGTCCGGCTTTCGGCGTCACGCACTGCGATCAGGACCTTGCCGAGCTTCGAGGTCACGATCGCGCGGCAGATCAGGAACGCGATGATCAGCGCAAGGCAGCTCAGCAGGAGCAGCGCCGCGCGGGTGCCTTCGGCCTGCACGTTGAAGCCGATGATGTCCTTGAAGTCGGTCAGCCCGTTATTGCCGCCGAAGCCGAAATCGTTGCGGAAGAACGCCAGCAGCAGCGCATAGGTCATCGCCTGCGTGATGATCGACAAATACACGCCGGTGACGCGCGAGCGGAAGGCGAGCCAGCCGAAGCAGAAGGCGAGCAGACCCGGCACCAGCAGCACCATCAGTGCGGCGAACCAGAACTGGTCGAAGCCGTACCAGTACCAGGGCAGCTTGCTCCAGTTCAGGAACACCATGAAGTCGGGCAGGATCGGATTGCCGTAGACGCCGCGGCTGCCGATCTGGCGCATCAGGTACATCCCCATCGCGTAGCCGCCCAGCGCGAAGAACGCACCGTGGCCGAGCGAGAGGATGCCGCAATAGCCCCAGATCAGATCGATCGAGAGCGCGAGGATGGCGTAGCAGACATATTTGCCCCACAGCGCGACCAGATAGGTCGGCACCTGGAACATCGAGCCCTGCGGCAGCAGCAGGTTCGATAGCGGGATCAGCACGCCGATCGCGGCGACGATCAGGACGAACGCGGTCGCCGCGCGGTCGAGCGAACGGGTGAGGATGTGCGGCGTCATGCTTCCACCGCCCGACCCTTGAGCGCGAACAGGCCGCGCGGCCGCTTCTGGATGAACAGGATGATCAGCACCAGGATCGCGATCTTGCCGAGCACCGCGCCCGCGACAGGCTCGAGGAACTTGTTGGCGATGCCGAGCGTGAAGGCGCCGACCAGCGTGCCCCAGAGATTGCCGACGCCGCCGAACACCACGACCATGAAGCTGTCGATGATGTAGCTCTGGCCGAGATTCGGGCTGACATTGTCGATCTGCGACAGCGCCACGCCGGCAATGCCGGCGATCCCCGAGCCGAGGCCGAAGGTCAGCGCGTCGACGCGCGAGGTGGCGATCCCCATCGAGGCCGCCATGCGGCGGTTCTGGGTCACCGCGCGCATCTCCAGGCCAAGCGCGGTGTAGCGCAGCATCGCCAGCAGGATGGCAAACACCGCGAGCGTGAAGCAGAGGATCCACAGCCGGTTATAGGTGATGGTGATCTGGCCGAGCTCAAAGGCACCGCTCATCCAGGAGGGGTTGCCGACCTCGCGGTTGGTCGGGCCGAACGCGGTGCGCACCGCCTGCTGCAACACCAGCGACAGGCCCCAGGTCGCGAGCAGCGTCTCCAGCGGACGGCCATAGAGGAAGCGGATGATGGTGCGCTCGATCACGACACCGATTAAGCCGGCGACCAGGAAGGCGAGCGGCACCGCGATCAGCAGCGAATAGTCGAACAGCGCAGGATAGCGGCTGCGGATCACCTCCTGCACCACGAAGGTGGTGTAGGCCCCGAGCATCACCATCTCGCCATGCGCCATGTTGATGACGCCCATCACGCCGAAGGTGATGGCAAGCCCGATCGCGGCGAGCAGCAGCACCGAGCCGAGCGACAGGCCGTACCAGGCATTCTGCACCATCGACCACATCGCCAGATTGCTCTGGATCGAGGACACCGCGCTTGCGGCCGCGTTGGCGACCAGCGGCGGCTGGTCGGCGCCGAGGCCGGTGAGCAGCGCCAGCGCCTCCTGATCGCCGCGCGCCTTGACCACGGCGACGGCGTCGAGCTTGTCGCTGTCGGATGCGTCCGACTTGAACAGGATGATGGCGGCGCGCGCCTCGGCGAAGGCCTGCTTGACCGACTTGACGTTCTCCTTGGCGAGCGCAGCCTCCACCGTCGGCAGCAAATTCTCCTCGTGGCTCTTGAACACCGACTGCGCGGCGGCGAGGCGTTTGGCCGGATCCGGCGACAGCAGCGTCAGGCCGCCGAGCGCAGCCTCCACGGTGCGGCGCAGGCGGTTGTTGAGGCGGACGGCGGCGGCGTTGTCGGGCAGCTTGTCGACGGCAGCACCCGTGGCGGCGTCGACAATCTTGCCGTCGGTCCGCGTGATGAAGACCTTCTTGCTGTCGGGATCGGCCGAGAGCCGGCCGTCCTGCAGCGCGCTGATGATGGGCGAGGCCAGCGCATTGCCCGACGCGGCGACCTCACCGATCGCAGCCTCGGTGTCGGAGAACTCGTCATTGGCGAATTTGGCGACCGAATCCTCGAACGGACCAGCCAGCGCCGGCACAGCAAGGCAGCTCAGCAGCAGGATCGAGAGAAACAGCGCACGAAAACGATCAATACAATTGGCGAACACGTCAGTACCCCGGCAGGAGTGTGAGGAGAAGGCGGCGAGCTGTGCCGCCTTCTCCAGGTTCTTGGATGGTTGTGTTGTGTCGTCGATCAGGTCAGGAGCTCAGGAGCCCTGTTGTCAGGAGCCCTATTGTCAGGAGCCCTGGCCGCCGCACTTGTTGGTCTTGGTGTTGAAGTTGCCGCACTTCTTGCCGACCCAATCGCCGATCAGGTCCTTGGAGCCCTCGAGCTCCTTCGACCAGGCGTCGCCGGCCACCAGGCCCGGGGTCTTCCAGACCACGTCGAACTGGCCGTTGCCCTTGATCTCGCCGATGAACACCGGCTTGGTGATGTGGTGGTTCGGCAGCATCTGCGACACGCCGCCGGTCAGGTTCGGCGCCTCGATGCCGGGAAGCGCATCGATCACCTTGTCCGGATCGGTCGACTTCACCTTCTCGACCGCCTTCACCCACATGTTGAAGCCGATGTAGTGCGCTTCCATCGGATCGTTGGTCACGCGCTTCGGGTTCTTGGTGTAGGCCTGCCACTCCTTGATGAACTTCTCGTTCGCCGGGGTCTTGATCGACTCGAAGTAGTTCCAGGCGGCGAGATGGCCGAGCAGCGGCTTGGTGTCGATGCCGGCGAGCTCTTCCTCGCCGACCGAGAACGCGACCACCGGGATCTCGGTCGCCTTGATACCCTGGTTGCCGAGTTCCTTGTAGAACGGAACGTTGGCGTCGCCGTTGATGGTGGAGACCACCGCGGTCTTCTTGCCGGCCGAGCCGAACTTCTTGATGTCGGCCACGATCGTCTGCCAGTCGGAGTGACCGAACGGCGTGTAGTTGATCATGATGTCGTCCTGGGCGACGCCCTTCGACTTCAGATAGGCTTCCAGGATCTTGTTGGTGGTGCGCGGATAGACGTAGTCGGTGCCGGCCAGCACCCAGCGCTTCACCTTCTCTTCCTTCATCAGATAGTCGACCGCCGGGATCGCCTGCTGGTTCGGCGCCGCGCCGGTGTAGAACACGTTGCGCTCGGACTCCTCGCCCTCATACTGTACCGGGTAGAACAGGATGTTGTTCAGCTCCTTGAACACCGGGAGCACGGATTTGCGCGACACCGAGGTCCAGCAGCCGAACACGACCGCGACCTTGTCCTTGGTGATCAACTCGCGGGCCTTTTCGGCGAACAGCGGCCAGTTCGAGGCGGGGTCGACCACGACGGGCTCGAGCTTCTTGCCGAGCACGCCGCCCTTCTTGTTCTGCTCGTCGATCAGGAAAAGGATCGTGTCCTTCAGCGTGGTTTCGCTGATGGCCATGGTGCCCGACAGCGAGTGAAGGATGCCAACCTTGATGGTGTCGTCGGCCGCTTGCGCGGGCGCGAGGGACGAGGACGCAGCCAGACCCAAAACCAGGCCGGCCGTCGCCGCGAGCGCGCGGCGGCGGGTCATCGTCGTTATTTTGTGAGAAAGCTGAGTAAGCATGAAATGTCGTCTCCCTGACGCAGGCGTGGAACGCTGCGAACGGCCGCTTGGCCGCCTGCGGTTAATGGAATCGCAAGAACTGTGCCACGGTGCGCGGGCACCGTAAGCCGATGAACCGGCTGGATAATTTCATCGGTTCCGGGCAAATACGGAAGCCGACTGCTCAATCATTGAGCCGCCAACTTGACTGCCGAAAGAGCAATCAGATTATTCTGTAGGCAAAATCGCCGCCTTGGCTAAATTTCCGGCATCGATTTGTGACAGTTTGCGCGATGGTTCAGCGAACTCCGGGCACCAAAGACGGCAATCTCATCTTGAAACCGCCCAGTTCCTGGTCCATATCCTCGCCATGCCCGCGAGAGTCGCGGTGCCTTCGCGAGCTGCGTGTTCAAGCTGCCCCAAGCGGCTTCTGGCTCGCCTTTCAGCTAACCCAGCTTGACGCCCCAGACACGCGGGTGTCCCCGAATGCCTTCACACGCTTCCGGCCGATATGGGCCGGGACGACGACGGCTTTTATGGAAAGAACCACCTTTTGACCTCCTTTCAGGATTTCGGCCTCGCCGATCCCATCGCCCGCGCGCTCCGAGAAGAAAATTATCTCACGCCGACCCCCATCCAGGCCCAGACCATCCCGCTAGCCCTTGCCGGCCGCGACGTCGTCGGCATCGCCCAGACCGGCACCGGCAAGACCGCCTCCTTCGCGCTGCCAATCCTGCACCGGCTGCTGGAGAACCGCGTCCGCCCGCAGCCCAAGAGCTGCCGCGTGCTGGTGCTCTCGCCGACCCGTGAACTGTCCGGCCAGATCCTCGACAGTTTCAACACCTATGGCCGCCACATCCGGCTGTCCTCGACGCTCGCCATCGGCGGCGTGCCGATGGGCCGCCAGGTCCGTTCCCTGATGCAGGGCGTCGAGGTGCTGGTCGCCACCCCCGGCCGCCTGCTCGATCTCGTGCAGAGCAACGGGCTGAAGCTCAACCAGGTCGAGTTCCTGGTGCTCGATGAAGCCGACCGCATGCTCGACATGGGGTTCATCAACGACATCCGGAAAATCGTCGCCAAGCTGCCGATCCGGCGCCAGACGCTGTTCTTCTCGGCCACCATGCCCAAGGACATCGCCGAGCTCGCCGAGGCGATGCTGCGCGACCCGGCCCGCGTGGCGGTGACGCCGGTGGCCTCGACGGTGGATCGCATCGCCCAGCGCGCGATCCAGGTCGATTTCGCGGCCAAGCCGACGGTTCTCGCCCAGTTGCTGAAGCAGGAGCCGGTCAACCGCGCCCTGGTCTTCACCCGCACCAAGCACGGCGCCGACAAGGTGGTGAAAAGCCTTGCCAAGGCCGGCATCGAGGCCAATGCGATCCACGGCAACAAGTCGCAGAACCACCGCGAGCGCACGCTGGCGGCGTTCCGTTCCGGCGAGATCCGCACGCTGGTGGCGACCGATATCGCCGCCCGCGGCATCGACGTCGACGGCGTCAGCCACGTGGTGAATTTCGACCTGCCCAATATCCCGGAGACCTACGTCCACCGCATCGGCCGCACGGCGCGCGCCGGCGCCGACGGCGTCGCGATCTCGCTGATCGCCGGTGCCGAGGAGATGGGCTATCTGCGCGATATCGAGCGGCTGATCCGGATTACCGTGCCGCGGGAAGACCGCCGCACGCAAGGCAGCTCCTCTGGCGGCCGCGAGGCCGCCGCGCCGGCGCAGGCCACCCACCCGCACCGGGGCGGCCGCTCTGCGCCCCGTGCGCATAATGTCCGTGGGAATGAGGCCGCTCCGGGCGCAAAAGGCCCTCGCCGCCGCCGCCGTCGAGGTGGTAATAATGGCGCGCCGCAGACGAGCCGGGGCGAGTCGCCGCGTCCGTCGCAGGCCGGCAACAGCGAAGGCATTCAGGGCGTCGCCTTCTTGCATCGCGAGAGCCGGCCGAATCCGCAATCCAACCGCAACAACCGACCGAAGCACTAGCCGTCGCTCGATCTGGAGAAACATATGGCTAAGGAAGAGCTGATCCAGTTCGAAGGACTGGTGACCGAAATCCTCCCCGACGCTCGTTACCGGGTGCAACTCGATGCCGGGCACGAGATCGTCGCCTACACCGCCGGCAAGATGAAGAAAAACCGCATCAAGACGCTGGCCGGCGACCGCGTTACGATCGAAATGTCGCCCTACGATCTCGAAAAGGGGCGCCTGATCTTCCGGCACAAGGACGAACGTCCGAGCGGCGCGCCCGGCGGCCCGCCGCGGGGCGGAGCCCAGCGCGGCGGCCAGTTCCGCCGCCGATAAGCGGGGTGTTGCAACCGCTGCGGGCATGACGTCCTGATGTCCTGCGCACAATTGGCCGGCGGCTGCGCCGGCCAAAAAATCGCGCACGTCAGGATTGTTTTCAGGATTGTTTTGAAGCCTTCTATCGAATAATATCCTACCCATCGATTTTCGGCCGGACGACATTAGCCAATACCGGTACAGCCGGTTCAGACGCTGACGACCCTTCCAAAAATTCGATCTCACCACCCCGCCGATCAGCGGGTCTTGAACTTGTATATCTGAGAAGGGACTACCCACGTGAGCATGGGAACCGTGAAGTGGTTTAACGCGACCAAGGGCTACGGCTTCATCCAGCCGGATGAAGGCGGGAACGACGTGTTCGTGCACATCAGTGCAGTCGAGCGCGCCGGCCTTGGCACTCTGCGTGAAGGCCAGAAGATCTCCTACGAGATCGTGGCTGACCGCCGTTCCGGCAAATCCTCGGCCGACAATCTGCGCGCCGCCGGATAAGCCGATTTCCCGGGAGCGCGAAGCTCCAGGAAATTGTCGCTAAAGCATCAAGGGGCCGCACCTTCGGGTGCGGCCCTTTTTGTCCGGATTGCCAACCGGCGTCCGCGTCGTTCGAAAGCTCTAATAGGTCGAGCAGGTCGTCGGCATGGTGGCGGACGTCGGGGCGTAGAACACGCAAACCGACTGCCGCGGCCTTGTGAAGGCGACATCGGTGAGATTGATGCCGCTCTTGGCCATCACATAGCCGACCGTCGGAACGTATTTGTAGCTGACTTCGCTGAAGATCAGATAGGTGCCCGCAACCAGCAGCGCCGCCGGAACGACGCTGGTCACGACATCACCCTGGCTGCGGCTCGAGGCCGTCAATGTGGCCTGCGTGGCGCCCGTGGCCATCACCCCCGCCTTGCTCCACTGGATCCGCGCGACCTTCGAGGCATCGACGTAGATCTCCGACAACGTGACCTTGGTCGGCGTCGGATCGTACGGCGTCATGATGCCGACGCTGGCACTGAAGAAGTTCTGCAGGTCGGCATCCACCACCTGCGTCGACTGCGAGGTCAGGTCCGACGCGGCGCGCGCCATAAGCGTGACCTTGCGGTCGACCGCGACACCGGATGAAAACTCGACGGTGCCGAAGAACAGCACCAGCATCAGCGGCAGGACGAAAGCGAACTCGACGGCGGCAAGGCCCCGGCGGTCATTGCACAGGGCCACGACGGAGCGCAGCAAGGCCGCTGCCTGGGTTTTCATGACGTTGCTCATGAGCATGTCGCCCCGGCAGTCCCGGATGGCTCATTCTTGAATGTCGCGGTCGCGGTCAGCAGCCGCTTGCCATTGGCGAGGTTGGCGACATTGAAGCCAAGCTTGGTGACGAACAGCGGCCACTGATAGAACAGCCGGACCACCACGACGTCGCCGTCCTTGCCGGGACACCATTTCATGGCCGGAATGAATGCGTTGTTGGAATCGATTGGAGGCGCGATGTTGACGCTGCTGAAGCCCGTCGCCGCGGGGTAGCTGCGCACGTCGACCGATATGCCATTGGCGCAATCGAACAGCGGGTTGACCTGGCCGCAGACGTAGTTCTTGAACTGCTGCTGGGTATAGCTTGCGCCCTGCGCCTGACCGGTCATGATCATGCGCGCAGAATCCTGCGTCACCGTCTCCAGCACCTGGCTCGCGAAGAAGATCATCGCCACTTCGATGATCGCAAACAGCAGTCCGAAAAACAGCGGCGCGACCATCGCGAATTCGACCGCGGTCGCGCCACGGCGGTTTCTGCGAAAGCGATGGAGGAGGCGCGTGAAAGAATGAGCGGGTAGCGGCATCAACGACCCCGGATCAACATGGCGGCAACAACTACCCAAGACTCATTGTCGAAGTATTTCGCCGGATCGAGACAGGGCCACCCGATCCGTCAGGCCTTTCTTAACCATGTCGGATGAACCGCCTGCGGCAGGCGGCTGCCCCGGCGTGCGAAGCGCCGGCGCGGACACGCGCTAGTTCTGCGGCTTCGCGGCCGCGCCCGAGCCGGAGGCCTGGCTGTTGAGCGAGCCTGCCTGGTCCATGGTCGACTTGAAGTAGGTCTCGCCGTCGCCGAGGGTGATGCGACGCTGGCAGACCGGCATGCAGCTGTAGGTCTCGCGATCGACGCCGCGATAGACGGTGACAAGCTGGTCGGTCGGACCTTCGACCTGGATCTGGCGATCCACCAGCACCTGGCCGGTGCGGTCGAGTGCGATGAAGTTGGTCGCGCCGTAGCCCTTGCCGGTCACGACGACAACGCCGCCATTCTGCAGGGTGACGTCGGCGATCAGCGGGTTGCCGACCACGATGGTGGAAATGCCGCCGGGCAGCTTGACGAGCTTGGCCTGATCGACATTGACCGCAATCCGGTCCGGATCCGGCGCGGCCGTTGCGAATGCGGGCCACAGCAGAACGGCTGCGGCCAGCGAGATGAATCCAATGCGCGCGACGGCGCCAATACGCTGGAATTGAAACGACATACCTTACCCCGGGACGTTAACAAGCCGGCAAAAGCGATACGCAGCGGACCGGCGCCCGACGCAGGCAAATCTGACGGCAATTCATTTAAGAAGAGCAAAAATCGACCGCTGAATTGCGCGGATGTCACGACTTCTGGAACGGATCGACCAACGGCCCGGTGATCCCGCGGAAAAACGTCCCGGCGGGGACCGCCGCCTAGCCAGCACCACGCACATGCACCACCACGCGATCGTCGGCGTAGAGGCGCTGCCATCCATCGATGTGATCGAGAAACTTGGAGGCGGGCGTTGCCGGATCGAGCATCACCGCATCGATCCTGTAGGTCTTGAGCAGGTCGAGGAAGCCGTTGACGTCCTTGAGCTGGAGCGCACGATAATAGGCCATCTCGAATTTCTCGCCGTAAAGCTCGGCACGGCCGTCGACGAACACCGGCACCTGGCGCCAGATCAGATAGCCGCCGAACTGCAGATCATTGAGCACGCGCTGCACGTTGTGCGCCTTCAGCGCGTCGACGGCGGCAGCGGGCGAATGGATCGTCGGCGGCGACATGTCCCGACGCGCCGCGATGAACCAGGTCGCGGCGCAGAGCACGGCGATCAGCATCACGGCCGGCGTGGCCTTCAGCCGGACCACGCTTGCGGCACGCAGGCCGAACTGGGTTGCCACCGGCGTCAGCACAGCCAGCGGCAACAGCAGGGCGAAGAGCTCGAGATTCCTGACATGGGATAGCGCCATGTGCAGCAGGCCCAGCGCCAGGGCGATCCGCGGCAGCGGCAGCTTCACCCCGCAATAGAGCGCCCCGCCGATCAGGCCGAGAATGGCCAGCTCGAACGCATCGACGTGGCTGAAACTCGCCGGCATCCACTCCGTGATGAGATGCAGCAGTTCACCGAGGCTGAGAATCTTCAGCGAGGCGAGGATCGTCCCCCAGCCATAGGGCGTCACGCTGCACGCGGCCAGCGCGCCGAAGCCGAATGCGGCCCAGCGCAGCGCCAGCGGCAATCTTTGCGCCGGCGCGGCGTTCCACAGCGCATCGAGCGCGAAGGCGCCGGCCAGCACCAGGCCAAACAGAAAGCCGCCATGCAGATTGGCCCAGAGCGCGATCAGCGGCAGCAGCCAGAACGAGGGGGCCTCGCGGCGTTCGCTGGCGACCATCAGGCCGTTCGCCCAGACCATCATGATCGGCAGCGCAAGCAAATGCGGACGGGCCAGCAGATGCCCGCAGGTCAACACTAGCGCCGCCAGCGCGATCAGGCTCGCATGGATTGCCGGCAGCGCACGGCCGAGGATGGCGGTGAGCAGCGCGAAGGTGGCGGCACCGCAGGCCGCGGCCAGAACCGCAGGCCCGGTCCACCCGGCAAGGTCGTAGGCCTTCGCGAACAGGACCTGCGCCAGCCACGACGACGACACCCAAGGCTCACCCGCTTTGGTGAAGGAATAGATATCGACCGACGGCAATGCGCGGTGGTCGAGGATCCACCGGCCGACGGCAATCTGCCAGTAGGTGTCGGAATCGGCGAGCAGCCTGTCGCCGACGACCAGCAGCAACGCATAGACGCCGCACGCCATCCAGAACCAGGCCGGGACTTCGGCGAACACCGAGGCCCGCGCCTGTGGGACGGTTGCGGTCTCAGCACTCATGCGCGCGCAGTCCGGTCAATGACGGAACGGATAGGCCAGCTGTCCGCCGATTTCGGCCGGCACGCCCTCCTCGGCGTCGACGCCGTAATCATCCGGAAGCTTGCCTTCGGGCATGCGGAATGTCCCGAACAGAATGTCCCAGAGCGGAAACGTGCCGGCGAAATTGGTGTCGCCACCCTCCTCGAGCGCGGTGTGATGCCAGCGATGGAACACCGGCGTGGCGATCACATATTTGAACGGGCCGAGCGTCCAGTTCAGGTTGGCGTGCACGAAGGCGGAATGGAATGTGGTGAAGGGACCGACCCACAGCATGATGTTCGGCGAGATGCCGGCCATCAACAGGATCACGTCGACCGAAATCGTGCCGATCAGCAGATTGACGGGATGGAAGCGCGCCGCCGAGATCCATTCGAGATCCTCGGAGGAATGATGAATGGCGTGGTACTTCCAGAATCCGCCGCCGTGAAACATCCGGTGCAGCCAGTACAGCATGAAGTCGGAAGCGACCAGGAAGATGATCGATTGCAGCCAGAGCGGCAGCTGCGCCAGCGGGCCGTGTCCGTTCTCGTAGAACGAGATCAGCTCGTCGGCACCGTGCACATCGAACACCGCGGCCGCGCCCACCACCAGCAGCCCGATCCGCAGCACGCGGGCGAATACCGGCACGAAGAACCAGTAGCAGATGTCCGTGACCAGCTCGCGCTTCTGCCACCACGGCTTGCCGGGATTGCAGGCCCAGAAGTGGGTCAGCACCGTGAAGAACAGCGCGAGGCCGATCGTGATCGGCACCACCCTCATCATCGTCTGGCCGAGCATCTCGATGACTTCGATCGGGAGGGTGGACATGGCAGCCTCATACTACGGAAGCCCCATGGGTATAGATGTGCGCTTAAGGAGCCGTGAATAGGCGCCGGATGTCTGGTCGCAGCAACAATCCGCAATTTTCGCGGACCGTTTAATGCCAAATTTACTGTGCGCAACATCAGCGGGTTCCCGCAGAGTTTATGCGATCAAATTAACTGCGCCGAAATCGTCCAACACTAGGGTGCCGCAATGGTCACGGTGCTGAGAACGCCGGCGAGACCAAATCTAGTTCGACCAGCCACGTGTACACAGGAGTGATTTTATGAAGAACCTCGTTTCGCGCTTCGTGAAGGACGAATCGGGCGCGACCGCCATCGAGTACGGCCTGATCGCCACCGGTATCGCCATCGCGATCATCGCTGCAGTCAACGGCGTCGGCACGAAGCTCTCGGGTACCTTCAACTCGATCTCGGGCTCGCTGAAGTAAGCCGGCTTCGACGAATTCGCATCAAAGGTCCCGGCAATCCCGGGACCTTTGCTATTTGTCGGGGGCCGATCGGCAGCCTCTGTTGAAGGTGCCGGTAATCCTTTTCCGATTGTTCACCATTGGCCGCTAGCGTCGGGTCTCGACCGCAGCTCCAGCTTGACGGCATGAATTCATGATCCTCGACATCGCACGCTTGATGCTGTTTCCGGCCCTGATGGCCTTTGCGGCGGCGAGCGATCTCCTGACCATGACGATCCCGAACCGGATTTCGCTGGCGCTGGTGGCGGGCTTCTTTGTCCTGGCGCCGCTGACCGGGATGGGCGTCCACGAGATCCTCACCCATGCCGGCGCAGGCGCGCTGGTTCTGGTGGTGGCGTTCGGCATGTTCGCGATGGGCTGGGTCGGCGGCGGAGACGCCAAGGTCGCGGCCGCGGCCAGCCTGTGGTTCGGGTTCGAGCACCTGCTGCCCTATCTGGTCTTTGCCTCGCTGTTCGGCGGTGCGCTGACCGTGCTCTTGCTGCAGCTGCGGCAATGGCCATTGCCCTACCCGCTCGCGTCCCAGGCCTGGCTCAGCCGCCTGCACGACAAGCAGACCGGAATTCCCTACGGCATCGCACTCGCTCTCGGCGCCCTCCTGATTTATCCCGAGACGGACTGGATCAAGACGATCGATCTCGCGCACTTCGCCATGCGCTGAGAAAGCAGCGGTAACCGCCCGTTAAGGCGATTTAGATACGCCTCATTAACCATGCTTTGACGAATAGCTGGTCAACTCCCATCACGGCGGCGGCAGCGTCGCGGCGTCATGTGGAAAGTGAAGCGTAATGGATAAGGCCCGCATTCTGGTCCTGGCAATTGCAGGCTGCGCCGGCCTTGCGGCGCTTTATTTGGCGAGCGGAAGCGACGACAAGCCGGCGGCTCCTCCGCCAGTTGCGCAGCTGCCGACCGTCGACATCCTGGTCGCGCGCTCCGACATCGGCCTCGGCCAGGCAGTGAAGGCCGAAGACCTGCAGTGGCAGACCTGGCCGGCGGCGACCGCCAGCGCCAGCTTCATGCGCAAGGACAGCCACGCCGACGCCATCAAGGACGTCACCGGCTCGATCGCGCGCGCCCCGTTCATCCAGGGCGAGCCGATCCGCGAGCAGAAGCTCGTCAAGGCCGACGGAAGCGGCTTCATGGCCGCGATCCTGCCGACGGGCATGCGGGCGGTATCGACCGAAATCTCTCCCGAGACCGGTGCCGGCGGCTTCATCCTGCCGAATGACCGGGTCGACGTCCTGCTGTCGAAGCGGGACAAGAATCCCGACCGCAACGGCGCCGACATCGTCAATTCCGAGGTCATCCTGACCAATATCCGCGTCCTTGCGATCGACCAGGCGCCGAAGGAGAAGGACGGCACCAACGCACTGATCGGCAAGACAGTGACGCTGGAGCTGAAGCCTGACCAGACCGAGACGCTGGCGCGGGCGCGCCAGAGCGGCGTCCTGTCGCTGGCGCTGCGCAGCATCGCCGATAACAACGGGACCGACGTCAGGATCGAGGACAACCACCAGAGACGCGGTGAGACGATCAACGTCATCCGCTTTGGCGTTGCCAACCAGGCAACGATGCAGAAGTGACCATGAGGACACAGGTGATGAAGGGCGGGGCAACTCAACGGACGATGCGGGCCTTCATGGTCCGCGCATTGTCGTTCTCGGCCGTCGCGGCGCTCACGCTCAACCCGGCACTGACGCCGGTGGTGGCGGGCGACTACCGCGCCGCTCCCGCCGCGGCCGACGGCCAGATGAATGCCCGCTTCCTCTCACTCGGCGTCGGCAAATCGGTGGTGATCGATCTGCCGAGGGACATCAAGGACGTGCTGGTCGCCGATCCCAAGATCGCCAATGCCGTGGTCCGCTCGGCGCAACGCGCCTACATCATCGGCGCGACGGTCGGCCAGACCAACATCGTGTTCTTCGACGCCGCCGGCCAGCAGATCGCGGCCTATGACATCGCGGTCAAGCGCGACCTCAACGGCGTGCGCGCGGCCCTGCGTGCAGCCCTGCCGAACGCCGATATCCAGATCGAGGGTGTCGGCGAGGGCGTCATGCTGACCGGAAGCGCGGCGAGCCCGATCGAAGCGCAGCAGGCCGGCGAGATCGCCACGCGGCTGGTCGGCAGCGCTGACAAGGTCGTGAACTCCATCACGGTTCGCGGCCGCGACCAGGTGATGCTGAAGGTGACGGTCGCCGAAGTCTCGCGCAGCCTGATCAAGCAGCTCGGCATCGACCTCACCGCGAACCTCAACTACGGCACCACCGTGGTGAAGTTCACCAACAACAACCCGTTCACGGCGAACAACGCACCGCTGGTGCCCGGCAACGCCCTCACCACTTCGTTCGGCGCGGCCCCATCGGTGTCGGCGACGCTCCGCGCCATGGAAAGCGCAGGCGTGGTGCGGACACTCGCCGAGCCGAACCTGACCGCGATCTCCGGCGAATCGGCGACCTTCATCTCGGGCGGCGAGTTTCCAATTCCGACCGGCGTGACCTGTCAGACGACGACGGGAGGCGCGATCGGGAATTGCGTTCAGACCGTCAGCTTCAAGAAATTCGGCATTTCGCTCAACTTCACGCCCGTGGTGCTGACCGAGGGACGGATCAGCCTGCGCGTGATGACGGAAGTGTCGGAAGTCTCGACCGAGAATTCGCTGACCGGCGGCGCCGGCGGAACGACGATCCCCTCGATCAAGACCCGGCGCGCCGAGACCACGCTGGAAATTCCTTCGGGCGGCTCGATGGCGATGGCCGGCCTGATCCAGGACCAGACCAAGCAGGCGATCAACGGCCTTCCCGGACTGGCGTCGCTGCCGGTGCTCGGAACGCTGTTCCGCAGCCGGGACTTCGTCAACAACCAGACCGAGATGATGGTGCTGGTGACGCCCTATGTTGTTCGCGCGGTGGCACAGAAGGACCTGTCGCGTCCGGATGACGGCTTCGCCAACGCGTCCGATCCGCAGGCCGACCTGCTCGGCAGCATCAATCGCGTCTACGGCGTGCCCGGCCGCACCGAGCCGGCGCGGAATTACCGCGGCACTTACGGCTTCATTACGGACTGAGGCGGACGATGACACAGACCACATCCAGGACATCCGCCGGTTACCAGCGCGGCATCGCTCTCGCCGGAGCGCTCGTCAGCCTCGCGATGACGCTCGGCGCCTGCCAGCACGCCGCCGACAACAGTTTCGCGATGGTGAACGCACCGGCCGACTATCGCCAGCGCCATCCGATCGCGGTCACCGAGGCTGATCGCTCGATCGTGGTCTTCGTCGGCCGCAGCCGCGGCGGCCTGACTGCGGAGCAGCGCGCCGAGGTGATGGGGATGGCGCAGGACTGGATGCGCGAGGGGACCGGCGCCGTCACCATCGACGTTCCCGCCGACACGCCGAACGCACGGACCGCCCAGGAATCGCTGCGCGAGATCCAGGCCACGTTCACCGCCGCCGGCGTGCCGCCGCGCGGGATCCTCGTTCGAAAATACCATCCCGAGGATCCGCGCCAGATGCCCGCGATCCGCGTGAACTATCCAAAGATGAAAGCGGTCGCCGCGCCGTGCGGCCTCTGGCCGGAAGATCTCGGCCCGTCGATCCACAACGGGTCCTACATCGAGAACAAGCAGTACTACAATTTCGGCTGCGCCAATCAGCGCAACCTCGCAGCCATGGTCGAAGATCCGACCGACCTCGTGCAGCCGCGCGCGGAGACCCCTGCCTATACGTCGCGTCGTAACATCGCCTTCGACAAGTATCGCAAGGGCACCACCACCGCCACGAGTTATCCCGAGTCCGACAGGGCCAAGCTAAGCGACACAGGAAAATGATCACCTACGCGCAGCAAAACTCCGAAGAGCAGACGGACGCCCCGCCGCAGGCCGTGGACGACCATATTGCTCCGGCGCCAAGGGTTTCGGTCCAGGCGTTCTGCGAAACGGTCGAGACCGCTGCCGCCGTGCAGTCGGCGGGCGAAGATCGCCGGCTGGCCAAGGCTCACCTCAAGATCCAGATGGGCGGCATGGCGGCCGCCATCGAGGCCTATCGCTCGGCGCCGACGCCCAACGTCATCATCCTCGAGACCGAGGGCCGCGGCGACATCCTGGCTGGCCTCGATCAGCTCGCAACAGTGTGCGACGCCGGCACTCGTGTGGTCGTGATCGGCTGCGTCAACGACGTCACCCTGTATCGCGAGCTGGTGCGCCGCGGCGTCAGCGATTACGTGATCGCGCCGGCCCATGCGATCGACGTGGTGCGCGCGGTCTGTAACCTGTTCTCGGCACCGGAAGCCAAGGCGGTCGGCCGCATCGTCGCCGTTGTCGGTGCCAAGGGCGGCGTCGGCGCCTCGACCATCGCCCACAATGTCGCCTGGGCGATTGCCCGCGATCTGGCGCTTGATTCCGTAGTCGCCGACCTCGACCTCGCCTTCGGCACCGCCGGCCTCAACTACAACCAGGATCCCGCGCAGGGCATCGCCGACGCCGTGTTCTCGCCGGACCGCGTCGATACCGCCTTCGTCGACCGCCTGCTGTCAAAATGCACCGACCATCTGAGCCTGCTGGCGGCGCCGGCGACACTGGACAAGGTCTACGATTTCGGCGCCGAGGCATTCGATGCGATCTTCGATACGCTGCGGACCACGATGCCCTGCATCGTGCTCGACGTGCCGCATCAATGGTCCGGCTGGACCAAGCGCGCATTGATCGCGGCCGACGACATCCTGATCGTGGCGGCGCCCGACCTCGCCAATCTGCGCAATGCCAAGAACATGTTCGACCTGCTGAAGGCCTCGCGGCCCAACGACCGCGCGCCGCTGTACTGCCTGAACCAGGTCGGCGTGCCGAAGCGTCCCGAGATCGCGGCCGGCGAGTTCGCCAAGGCGATCGAAAGCCAGCCGATCGCCGCCATCCCGTTCGATCCGCAGATCTTCGGTTCGGCGGCCAACAACGGCCAGATGATCGCCGAGATTTCCGCCAACCACCGCGCGGTCGAGATGTTTCTGCAGATGGCGCAGCGGCTGACAGGCCGCGGCGAGACCAAGAAGCCGAGGGGGTCCTTCCTGTCGCCCCTGCTCGAAAAGCTGCGGTCCAAATAGTGGTCCGCGTGGAGTCAAGACGTCGTGTTTGGTAAGCGTAGCGGAAACGATGGGGACGTGCGGGCACCCAAGCCCGCGTTTCAGGCGCCGGAGCCAGCCGGCGCGCCGGCGATGTCGCGCGAGTCCGTCGCACCGGCGATCTCGTCGCCGCCGCTGGCACCCAGCAAGCCACCGCCTGCCCCCGCCGTCGAAGCCCGCCGCTCCGACAACTACTACCAGGTCAAGGCGACGATCTTCGGCGCCCTGATCGAGGCGATCGACCTTGCCCAGCTCGCCAAGCTGGACAGCGAATCGGCGCGCGAGGAAATCCGCGACATCGTCAACGAGATCATCGCGATCAAGAACATCGTGATGTCGATCGCCGAGCAGGAGGAGTTGCTCGACGACATCTGCAACGACGTGCTCGGCTACGGCCCGCTGGAGCCGCTGCTGTCGCGCGACGACATCGCCGACATCATGGTCAACGGCGCAGGCACCGTGTTCATCGAAGTCGCCGGCAAGATCCAGCGCACCGGCATCCGCTTTCGCGACAACCAGCAGCTGCTCAACATCTGCCAGCGCATCGTCAGCCAGGTCGGCCGGCGCGTCGACGAATCCTCGCCGATCTGCGACGCCCGCCTCGCCGACGGTTCGCGCGTCAACGCCATCGTGCCGCCGCTGGCGATCGACGGGCCCGCGCTCACCATCCGCAAATTCAAGAAGGACAAGCTGACGCTGGAGCAGCTCGTCAAGTTCGGCGCGATCACCCCCGAAGGGGCGACCATCCTGCAGATCATCGGCCGCGTCCGCTGCAACGTGATCATTTCCGGCGGCACCGGCTCGGGCAAGACCACGCTGCTGAACTGCCTGACCAACTATATCGAGCACGACGAACGCATCATCACCTGCGAAGACGCCGCCGAGCTTCAGCTGCAGCAGCCGCATGTGGTGCGGCTGGAAACCCGGCCGCCGAACATCGAGGGCGAGGGCCAGGTGACGATGCGCGAACTGGTCCGCAACTGCCTGCGTATGCGCCCGGAGCGCATCATCGTCGGCGAAGTCCGCGGACCCGAAGCGTTCGATCTGTTGCAGGCCATGAACACCGGCCACGACGGCTCGATGGGCACGCTGCACGCCAACAATCCGCGCGAAGCACTGTCGCGCTGCGAATCCATGATCACCATGGGCGGCTTCTCGCTTCCGTCACGCACCATTCGCGAGATGATCTGCGCCTCGGTCGACATCATCGTGCAAGCGGCGCGCCTGCGCGACGGTTCGCGCCGCATCACGCACATCACCGAGGTGATGGGCATGGAAGGCGACACCATCATCACCCAGGATATCTTCCTCTACGACGTGGTCGGGGAAGACGCCAACGGCAAGATCATCGGCAAGCACCGCTCGACCGGCATCGGCCGCCCGCGCTTCTGGGAGCGTGCGCGCTACTACAATGAAGAGAAGCGGCTTGCGGCGGCGCTGGACGCTTCCGACGCCCCGGCGCCGGTCTAGGGGAACGTAGGATGCAGGCGCAAACTCTGGCTCTCGCCTTCCTCGCCGCCACGACGGTCGGCGGCATCGCTTGGGTCTTCCTGTACCCCTACCTTTCGGGGGAGAAGAAGGCCGAGTCGCGGCGCGCGTCGGTGGCGCGCAGCGAACCCACGACGACACGAAACGCCGACCGCACGCAACGCTCCCGCCGCGAGCAGGTAGAGGGATCGCTGAAGGAGCTCGAGGCGCGTCGGCAGAAGGACAAGAAAGTCCCGCTCGGCGTGCGCATCTCGCAGGCCGGACTGGAGTGGTCGGAGCAGAAATTCTGGATGATCTCCGGCGCCCTTGGCCTGTTCGGGTTCGGCGTGGCCTTCATGGTTGGCGGAGGCCTGCTCGGCGCGGCCGGCATCGGCTTTGCCATGGGTCTCGGCCTGCCGCGCTGGGTGCTCGGCTTCCTGAAGAAGCGGCGGGAAAAGGCGTTCCTGAAGTCGCTGCCTGACGCCGTCGACGTCATCGTGCGCGGCATCAAGGCCGGCCTGCCGCTGTTCGAATCGCTCAAGGCGGTCGTCAACGACGCGCCGGAGCCGCTGCGCAGCGAATTTCTCGCCATCATCGAGACCCAGGCGATCGGCATGCCGCTCGGCGAAGCCTGTGCCCGGCTCTACGAGCGGATGCCGCTGCCGGAGGCCAACTTCTTCGGCATCGTGATCGCGATCCAGCAGAAGTCCGGCGGCAATTTGTCGGAAGCGCTCGGCAACCTGTCGCGGGTGCTGCGCGACCGCAAGAAGATGGCCGAGAAGATCCAGGCGATGTCGATGGAAGCGAAGGCCTCCGCCGCCATCATCGGCTCGCTGCCGCCGATCGTGATGATCCTCGTGTTCCTGACGACGCCGGACTACATCGCCCTGCTGTGGACCAATTCGATGGGCCAGCTCATGCTGGTGGCCTGCGCGATCTGGATGTCGATGGGCGTGCTGGTGATGAAGAAGATGATCAACTTCGATTTCTGACGGTGCAGCATGATTGATATTCTGGTCGCCAAGCTCCACGACGTCAGGTTTATGACCATGCTGCTTGCCTTCTTCGCGGCAAGCGCGACGGTCTACACGCTGGTGATGCCGCTGCTCGCCGGCGGCGATCTCAACAAGCGCATGAAGGCGGTCGCCAGCGAGCGCGAGCGCCTGCGGCAGCGCGAGCGCGACCGTCTCTCCAAGTCGGAAAAGGTGACGCTGCGCCAGACGCCGAAGCAGGCCGTCTCCAAGATGGTGGATGACCTGAACCTCACCAAATGGCTGGCCCAGGAAGCGGCGATCGAGAAGCTGGTGATGGCGGGCTATCGCGGCCACGCTCCGTATGTCTATTTCCTGGCAGCGCGGGCGGTCACGCCGATCCTGATGCTGATCGGCGCGATCATCTATACGTTCTTCATTGCCGGCGCGAACTGGTCGCTCACGCTCAAGATCGGCATTTGCGTCGGCGCGGCCTATGCCGGCCTGCAGGCGCCGATGCTGTTCCTGAAGAACGCGATCTCCAAGCGCCAGCTCCAGATCAAGCGCGCGTTCCCGGATTCGCTCGACCTGCTGCTGATCTGCATCGAGTCGGGCATGTCGGTCGAGGTCGCGTTCCGGAAAGTGGCCAACGAGATCGCCGGGCAATCGGTCGCGCTGTCGGAGGAGTTTGCGCTGACGACCGCAGAACTGTCCTATTTGCAGGATCGCAAGACCGCCTACGAGAACCTGGCGCGCCGCACCGGCCTCGAAGGCGTGAAGTCGGTGTGCATGGCCTTGCAGCAGTCCGAACGCTACGGCACGCCGCTCGGCCAAAGCCTCCGCGTGATGGCGCAGGAAAACCGCGACATGCGGATGAACGAGGCCGAGAAGAAGGCCGCGGCACTGCCGCCCAAGCTGACGGTACCGATGATCCTGTTCTTCCTGCCCTGCCTGTTCATCGTGATCCTCGGCCCGTCCTACATCAAGATCGCCACGATGCATTGAGTTGCCTCGCCTGCGCCGGCTGCCTCTCTCCTTCCCTCTGAAAGGGGGAAGGCCGGGATGGGGGTCAGCCGCAGACACCGCTCCTCGTGGAGAGATGATCCCCACCCGCTTTGCTCTCACGAGCAAAGCGACCTCCCCTTTTCAAGGGGAGGTGGAGCTGCCGCGTTTGGTTTAGTCGTCCTTGGCGACGACCGGCGCCGCACGCGACGCGGTCCGCGGGCCGTCCTTGCGGTTCAGCATGTCGCGGAGATAAGCGACGTTGGCCGCGGCCTCATCCGACGGCAGGTCGGCCTTGACGATCGTTTCCGCCTCCGCGAAGCGGCCCTGCAGGCCGACGACCAGCGCAAGGTTCTGCCGGATCCGGGTGTCGGCGCGAGCGCTGGCGTAGGCCTGGCGCAGCGTCTCTTCCGCTTTCGGCAAATCCTTGGTCAGCATGTAGGACAAGCCTAGATTGGACAGCACCGACGGCTCGTCCGGAGCCAGCCTGAGCGCACTGGCGTAATAGCGCCGCGCCTCCTCGTGCCGGTTCATCTTGTCGAGCGTGGTGCCCTGCACGGACAGGATCCGCCAGTCCGGATTGTCCGGGCTGTGCGCGCGGCTCAGCACGTCGAATGCAGCCTGCGAATTGCCGTTGTCGGCCAGCGCGCGGCCATAGGCGGCGAGCAGCGCCTTGTTGCCGGGGTTGGCGATCGTGGCCTGCTCGAGCACGGCGCAGGCCTGCGAGCGCTGGCCGGTCATACGCAGGGCCTGGCCGTAGGCGACCGCGGCAGCGACATCCTTGGGATTCTTGCGATAGCGCTCGCCATAGGCCTCGACGGCCCGGCGCGGATCATCGGGCGTGGGATCGGACCGCGACGTGATCGATCCCGCCACGTCGGACATGGTCTGGCAACCGCCAAGCCCTGCGGCCAGGACCGCCAGAAGGGCTGCGGAAGCAAGATGCCGGGTCAGATTGGACTGTCGACACATGGCACTGTGACTCACGAAATCGGGCGAACGGTTCCAGCCGAGCGTGCCAGCAATAGACTGTTAACCCTAACGTCTGGTTAACTGGCGGCGCCGGCAGCCGACGCTCCGGTTCCGGCCTGCACGGCGCGTGAACCGTTGGCGCGCTACCATCCGTGGCGAAAGGCGTGTAGTAGCCCACCAACGACGCCAGAACCGAGAGCCGCATGCCATCCGTGTTCGAGACCGCCACGACCGCCGCCACGCCGATCACTTTCGTCACCAAGGCGACATGGGATGCGATTCAGGGCGAGCTGCCGGCGCCGGCGCGCCAGTTCGCGGCGGCCAATGGCTTCGTGGCCAAGGCGGGAAAATTGCTCGTCCTGCCGGCGGCAGACGGCGGCATCGCGCAGGTGCTGTTCGGTCTCGAGGACGCCGACCACAAGGCGCGCGATCCGTTCCGGCCCGGCGCCCTGCCCGGCCTGCTGCCGCCCGGCGTCTACCGCTTCGCCAATGCGCCGCACGACACCAGACTTGCCGCGCTCGCCTTCGCGCTCGGCTGCTACCGCTTCGGCCGGTATCGCACCAACAAGGCTCCCGAAGTCCGGCTGGTGCCGCCCGACGGCGTCGACACGGCGGAGATCACCCGGATGGCGGATGCCGCGGCGCTGGCGCGCGATCTCATCAACACGCCGTCCAACGACATGGGACCGGCCGAGCTCGCCGAGGTGGCGCGCGACCTCGCGACGCGGTTCGGCGCTGCCTTCAATTGCATCGACGGCGACGAGCTCGCCCAGAACTTCCCGCTGATCCACGCCGTCGGCATGGCGTCGACGCGGTCGCCGCGATTGATCGAGCTGAGCTGGGGCGACCCCGCCCATCCGAAGGTGACGCTGGTCGGCAAGGGTGTCTGCTTCGACACCGGCGGGCTCGATCTCAAGCCTTCGAGCGGCATGCTCATCATGAAGAAGGACATGGGCGGCGCCGCCAACGTGCTGGCGCTGGCCCAGATGGTGATGGACGCGAAGCTCAAGCTGCGGCTGCGCGTGCTGATCCCGGCGGTCGAGAACGCAGTTGCCGGCAACTCGTTCCGCCCGCTCGACATCTTCAAGTCGCGCAAGGGCATCACCGTCGAGATCGGCAACACCGACGCCGAAGGGCGGCTGGTGCTCGCCGACGCGCTAGCGCTCGCCGACGAGGAGACGCCCGATCTTTTGGTCGATCTGGGCACGCTGACCGGCGCCGCGCGGGTGGCGCTGGGCCCGGATCTGCCGCCGTTCTACACCAATGACGAGGCGCTCGCCGGCGACGTCGCATCTTGTGCGAAGAGCGAGAACGACCCGCTCTGGCGGATGCCGCTGTGGCCGGCCTACGACGCCTGGCTCGACTCCAAGACCGCCGACATCACCAACGCACCGTCAGGCGGTTTCGCGGGCTCGATCACCTGCGCGCTGTTCCTGCAGCGCTTCGTCGAGCACGCGAGAAGCTGGCTGCACGTCGACATCTACGGCTGGACGCCGTCGGCAAAGCCCGGCCGTCCCGAAGGTGGCGAGTGCCAGGCGGCGCGCGCGATCTACAAATTGCTGAGCCAGCGCTATGCATGACCCCCGTCTGACACCGGCCCGCGACGACCTCGCGGCGAAGTATCTGGAGGGCAAGGTCCAGGCGTTGCGCTTCGTCGAAGGCGAAGTGCTCGAGGTCGGCGACGCCATCGCGCCGCTACGCCAGGCGCCGGCAAGCGATGCCGAACAGATGACGCAGGCGCTCCGGGGCGAGCGCGTCACGGTGTACGATCGCAACGGCGAAGGCTGGGCCTGGGGCCAGCTCGCCGATGACGGCTATGTCGGCTGGATTCCCGAGGCCGCGCTGGCCAAGCCCGGCGCCACGCCGACGCACAAGGTGACGGCGCTGCGCACGCTCGCGTTTCCGGGCCCGTCGATCAAGCTGCCGCCGGTCGAGGCGCTGGCGATGGGGACGAAGCTCGCCATCGTCCGTGAGGACGGTGCGCTCGCGGTGACCCGCGAGGGCTGGCACCTGCCACGCCGGCATCTCGCGCCGCTCGACACGATGGCAGGCGATTTCGTTGCCATCGCCGAGCAATTCGTCGGCTCACCCTATCTGTGGGGCGGCAAATCGAGCCTCGGGATCGATTGCTCAGGCCTGGTGCAGATCGCGCTGACCGCCGCCGGCACCGGCTGCCCGCGCGACAGCGACATGCAGCAGGAAGGCCTCGGCCGCGAATTGACGGCGGCGGAATCCAAGCAGCTGCAGCGCGGCGACCTGATCTTCTGGAAGGGCCATGTCGCCATCGTGCGCGACGCGACCACGATCGTGCACGCCAACGCGCATCACATGGCAACGGTGGTGGAGAACACGCAGGCCGCGATCGCGAGGATCAGAGCGGCCGGCAGCGAAGTCCTGGCGATTAAGCGGCTTTAGCCCATCTTGTAGGATGGGTAGAGCGAAGCGAAACCCATCAAGCTGCTACCGCGCGGAAAAAAATGATGGGTTTCGCTGCGCTCTACCCATCCTACGAAGCTCGTTACGTCGCCACCGCCCCGTCGCCGGCCGCTTCGATGCGAAACGCGGCGGCGAACAGCGCGCGGGTGTAGTCGCTCTTCGGATTCTTGAACAGCTCAGAGGCCGGTCCCTCCTCCTCCACCTTGCCCGATTTCATCACGATCAGATGGCTCGCCAGCGAGGCGACCACGCGCAGATCGTGCGAGATGAACATGTAGGTGAGATCGCGCTTGCGCTGCAGGTCGCGCAACAGGTCGACCATCTGAGCCTGCAGCAGCATGTCGAGCGCGCTGGTCGGCTCGTCCAGCACGACGAAGTTCGGCTCCAGCACGACCGCGCGCGCGATCGAGATGCGCTGGCGCTGGCCGCCGGAGAATTCGTGCGGATAGCGGAAGCGCCAGTCCGGATCGAGCCCGACATCCTTCATTGCCTTGATCACCCGCGCCTCGCGCTCCTCGCGCGACAGCTGCTTCTGGTGCACCTCAAGGCCCTCGGCAATGATGTCGGCCACCGACATGCGCGGGCTGAGCGAGCCGAACGGGTCCTGGAACACGATCTGCATGTCGCGGCGGAACGGCCGCATCGGCTTGAAGCGCAGGCCCTGGATGTCGTTGCCGAGGAAAACGATCGGACCATCTGACGAAATCAGCCGGAGCAGCGCGAGCCCGAGTGTGGTCTTGCCGGAGCCGGATTCGCCGACCACGCCGAGCGTCTCGCCCTTGCGCACCGCGAGGCTGACGCCATCGACCGCCTTGATGTGGCCGACGGTCGAGCGCAACAGCCCGCGCTTGATCGGAAACCAGACCTTGAGATTGTCCGCCGACATCACGACCGCTGCGCCTGGCTGCGGCGGCGCCGGATCGGGCTTCGGCTCGGCCGCGAGCAGCGCCTGGGTATAGGCGTGCTTCGGCGCGGTGAAGACCTGCTCGACCGGCCCCTGCTCGACGATCTTGCCGTTGTTCATCACGCAGACCGTGTCGGCGATGCGGCGGACGATGCCGAGGTCGTGGGTGATGAACAACAGGCTCATGCCGAGCCGCGCGCGGATCTCGGCCAGCAGCGCCAGGATCTGCGCCTGCACGGTGACGTCAAGCGCGGTGGTCGGCTCGTCCGCGATCAACAGATCGGGCTCGTTGGCGAGCGCCATCGCGATCATCACGCGTTGGCGCTGGCCGCCGGACAATTGGTGCGGATAGCTCTTGAGCCGGGTCTCCGGCTCGGGGATGCCGACCTGGCCCAATAGCTCCAGCGTCCGCGCCCGCGCCGCCGCGCCACTGACGCCCCTGTGCAGGGACAGGATCTCGCCGATCTGGGTCTCGATGGTCTGGAGCGGATTGAGCGAGGTCATCGGCTCCTGGAAGATGATCGAGATGTCGTTGCCGCGAACCTTGCGCATCTCCTGGTCGGACGCGGTCAGGAGGTCGCGGCCGCGGAAGCGGATCGCGCCTGAGGGATGCGAGGCCGTCGGATAGGGCAGCAGCTTCAGCACCGACAGCGCGCTGACGGATTTTCCCGAGCCGGATTCGCCGACCAGCGCGACGCACTCGCCGCGCTTGATCGAGAACGAGATGCCGTCGACCGCAAGCGAGCGGCCGAAGGCGACCGAGAGGTCGCGGACATCGAGCAAAGGCTGGTTGATCGCGTCCATGCCTCAGCCCTTCGAGAACGTCTTGCGTGGATCGAAGGCGTCGCGCGCGGCTTCGCCGATGAAGATCAGCAGCGACAGCATGATCGCGACCGAGAAGAAGCCGGTGAGGCCGAGCCACGGCGCCTGCACGTTGGCCTTGCCCTGCGACAGCAACTCGCCGAGCGAGGGCGAGCCGGGCGGCAGGCCGAAGCCGAGGAAATCCAGCGCCGTCAGCGTCATCACCGAGGACGAGACGATGAAGGGCAGGAAGGTCATGGTCGCGACCATCGCGTTCGGCAGCAGATGGCGGAACATGATCACGCCGTTGGAGACGCCAAGCGCGCGCGCCGCCTGGATGTATTCGAAATTGCGGCCGCGCAGGAACTCGGCGCGCACCAGCCCGACCAGCGAGACCCAGGAGAATAGCAGGAGGATGCCGAGCAGGATGAAGAAGCCCGGCGGCAGCACCGCCGAGATGATCAGCAGCAGATAGAGCGAGGGGATCGCGGTCCAGATCTCGATCAGCCGCTGGAAGATGAGATCGGTCCAGCCGCCGAAATAGCCCTGCACGCCGCCCGCGGCGATGCCGATGATCGAGGACAGGATGGTCAGCGTCAGGCCGAACAGCACCGAGATGCGGAAGCCGTAGATCAGCCGCGCGACCACGTCGCGGCCCTGATCGTCGGTGCCGAGCCAGTTGTATTCGAGGTCGCGGCAGCCGGTCAGGCCCTTGCGCTTGACCACGTCCTTGCACTGCTCTTCGGTCAAGAGCCAGGTCGGCTTCGACGGCACCGCCGTCGGCGGGTCGAGGTTGCGGCTGTCGTAGGAGTAGCGGATCGGCGGCCAGATCATGCTGCCGCCCTTGGCGGCGATCTGCTTCTGCAGGTAGGGATCCCGATAATCGGCCGCGGTCTCGAAGTCGCCGCCGAATGTGGTCTCGGCATAGGTGAACACCACCGGCCAGTAGAGACGGCCGTCATATTTGACGACCAGCGGCTTGTCGTTGGCGATGAAATTGGCAAACAGCGACGCCACGAACAGCACGAGGAAGATCCAGAACGACCAGTAGCCGCGGCGATTGGCCTTGAAGTTCTGCCAGCGTCGCTTGTTCAGCGGCGACGGCGAAAAGGCGTGGTGCGTGGCGGGCACCGTTTCGCCGAGCGGCGATTGCGTCGTGGTCTCGACCGGCTGGGGCGCGAGCATCGTCATCAGACCTCCCGCGCTTCGAAGTCGATCCTGGGATCGATCCACATATAGGCGAGATCGGAGAGCAGATTGACCACCAGTCCGACCAGCGAGAAGATGAACAACGTCCCGAACACCACCGGATAGTCGCGGTTCAACACGCTCTCGAAGCCGAGCAGGCCGAGCCCGTCGAGCGAGAAGATGGTTTCGATCAAGAGCGAGCCGGAGAAGAACGCGTGAATGAACGCGCCCGGGAAGCCTGCGATCACGATCAGCATGGCGTTGCGGAAGATGTGGCCGTACAGCACCTGGCGCTCGCTGCAACCCTTGGCGCGCGCGGTCATCACATATTGCTTGCGTATCTCGTCGAGAAACGAATTCTTGGTCAGCAGGGTCATGGTGGCGAAGGCGCCGAGCGCCATCGACACCAGCGGCAGCGTCAGGTGCCAGAAATAGTCGATAATCTTCCAGTACCAGGGGAATTGCGACCAGCCGTCCGAGGTCAGGCCGCGCAGCGGGAAGATGTTGAGGAACGAGCCGCCGGCAAACAGCACGATCAGGAGGATCGCGAACAGGAAGCCCGGGATCGCAAAGCCGATGATGATCACCGCCGAGGTCCAGGTATCGAACCGCGAGCCGTCCTGCACCGCCTTGCGGATGCCGAGCGGGATCGAGATAAGATAGGTCAGCAGCGTCATCCAGATGCCGAGCGACATCGAGACCGGCAGCTTCTCCTTGATTAACTGCAGCACGCTGACACTGCGGAAATAGCTGTTGCCGAAATCGAACCGCGCGAAATTCCAGACCATCAACGCGAACCGCTCGGGCGCCGGCTTGTCGAAGCCGAACTGCACCTCGAGCTTCTTGATGAAATCCGGGTCGAGCCCCTGCGCGCCGCGGTATTTCGAATTGATGGCCGCGCCTGCGCCCGCGCCCTGGCCGCGCTGCGCGCCGAAATCGCCGCCGCCTCCCGACACGCGCGATGTGCCGCCGGTGTCGGCGCCGTTGATCTGCGCGATGACGCGCTCGACCGGACCGCCGGGAGCAAACTGCACGACCACGAAGGAGACGAACAGGATGCCAAGCAGCGTCGGCAGCATCAGGAAGATACGTCGGGCGATATAGGCGCTCATCGGCTACTTCGCCTGCTCGAGCTTCGCGGCCTTGGCCGCATCATACCACCAGTTCTCCGGGGCGCCGACGCCCGCATATTTCGCCGGCTTCTCCGGATGCCCGAACTGGTCCCAATAGGCGACACGGTGCTTGTTAGAATACCATTGTGGCACCCAATAGCGGCCGGCACGGAAGACGCGATCGAGCGCGCGGCAGGCAAAGGTTAAGTCCGCCCGCGTCTCGGCAGCGATAGCTTTTTCGATCAATGCGTCGATCGCCGGGTTGGCAACGCCCGCCAGATTGTAGGAGCCCCTGGTGGTCGCAGCCTGGGACGAGAAGTAAGGCCTCAGGCTGTCACCCGGCGTCGCCGACATGGATATACGCTGGGTCGTCACCTCAAAATCGAAAGCCTCAACACGCGCACGATACTGCACTGCGTCGATCTGCCTGATGTTGGCATCGATGCCAAGCGGCTTGAGATTCTTGATGAAGCTGGCGTGATGCGGCTGGAAAGTCGGCTCATCTAGCAGGAACTCGATCGTAAGCGGGTCGCCGTTAGGCAATCGCCGCTTGCCATCCTTGACGACGCATCCTGCATCGTTGAGCAACTGCGTCGCCTTTCGCAGCAGTGCGCGGTCCTGTCCCGATCCATCCGACACCGGCGGCACAAAGGGCTCGCCGAACACCTCATCCGGCACTTGGCCGCGGAATGGTTCGAGCAGTTTCAATTCCTCGGGCGAAGGTAGTCCACTAGCCACCATGTCCGAATTCTGGAAAGGCGAGACGCTGCGCGCGTAAGCGTCGTACATGATGGTCTTGTTGGTCCATTCGAAATCGAAGGCATAGATTAGCGCTTCGCGAACGCGCGGGTCTTTGAACTTGTCGAGACGGGTGTTAATGAACCAACCCTGCCCACCGGACGGTGTTTCGTCCGGCAATGTCTCGCGCTTGACCCGCCCGTCCTTGATAGCCGGGAAATCGTACCGCGTCGCCCAGACACGGGACGTGAATTCCTCGCGAAACAGATAATTTTTGCCTGTGAAGCCTTCGAACGCGACATCGCGATCACGGTAGAACTCGTAGCGCACGGTGTCGAAATTGTAACTGCCGCGATTGACCGGCAAGTCGGCTGCCCACCAATCCTTGAGGCGGTTATACTCGACGTAACGATTGACCTCGAACTTGCCGACCATGTACGGCCCGGAGCCCAGCGGAACTTCGAGCGTGGACTCATCAAACTGCCGCTTCGCGTAATAGGCCTTCGAGAAGATCGGCAGACCCGCAACATAAAGCGGCACGTCGCGCGCGCGATTAGGCGCGAAGGTCACGATCACGGTGCCGTCGTCGGGCGCCTCGGCCTTCACGAAATCGCGCAGTTGCACCACGATCAACGGATGCCCCTTCTCCTTCAGCGTATTGAGCGAGAACGCGACATCCTGCGCAGTCAGCTTCGAGCCGTCGTGAAAGCGAGCCTCGGGCCGCATCGTGAAGCGGTAGGTGAGCTTGTCGGGAGAAATCGAGACCGATCTTGCGGCCAGGCCGTACATCGCGTCAGGTTCATCGCCCGCGCGTGCCATCAACGAATCGAAGGTCATCTCCATGCCCTTCGCGCCTTCACCCTTGAGGATGAACGCGTTGAACGAACTGAACGTAAAGAAGGACTGGTTGTAGGCACGGGTCGAAGGGATCATTGAGAACGCCCCGCCCTTCGGCGCCTTCGGATTGACGTAGTCGAAGATCTTGAAATCCGCCGGATATTTCAGGTCGCCGAACACCGACATGCCGTGCATCTCGGTTCCGTTGTCGGCCACTGCCGGCGCAGCACGCAAGCCTGCAGCACTCAACGCACCGATGCCGAGGCCGAGTGCGTGCCGACGGGAGAATAGCGCCATGCGCGAATCCTTGAGTTTTATGAACGCTTGAGCTTGGCCGCCTTGTCGGCGTCGTACCACCAAATCGCTGGGAACCCCGATTGTCCATATTTGGGCAACTCGGCCGGACGGCCGAAGCGATCCCAGCGGGCTGTGCGGACCTTCGGGTAGTTCCATTGCGGGACGACGTAATGGTTCCACAATAACACGCGATCGAGCGCTTTCGTCGCCGCGACGAGATCTTCGCGATCCGTCGCAAAAATCACCCGCTCGATCAGCTTGTCGATTATCGGGTTCTTGATGCCGGCAAGATTGCGCGATCCGGCCGTATCCGCAGCTTTCGATCCCCAGTATTCACGCTGCTCGTTTCCGGGTGACAAGGATTCCCCCCAGGACCCGATGACGACGTCAAAATCCCAATTGCGAATCCGGTTCTCGTATTGGATTGGATCGATCGTGCGTACCGTGACCGAAAATCCGAGCCGCTCGAGTGCTGGCTTGTAAGCCAGCATGATCCTTTCGAAATTCGGATCCTCGCTCAACAATTCGACGGAGAACGGCTCTCCGCTCTTTGGATCCACGAGCTTCCTGTCTCGTACCTCGTACCCAGCCTCCTTGAGCAGACGAGATGCTTCACGGAGATTTTCGCGCACTGCTTCTGGATTGCCGCCGACCGGATTCGCATAGACCGTCGTGAACACTTCGGCAGGCACTTGATCACGCATGGATTCAAGAATCGCGAGTTCCTTGCCTTGCGGCAGCCCAGTCGCCATCAACTCCTCGGCGCCATCAAAGTAGCTAATGATGCGCTTATATTGGCCGAAGAAGAGCAGCTTGTTGACCTCCTCGAAGTCGAACGCATAGTTCAGGGCGCGGCGAACACGCGGATCCTTGAATTTGGCGCGCCGCTGGTTCGGGACAAAGGCCTGCATGATGCCCGAACTGCGGTTCGGAAACTCTTCCAGCACCACGCGCTTGTCGGTGACAGCCGGAAAATTATAGGCGGTCGCCCATGCCTTCGCGCTGTTCTCCAAACGCCAATCGATCTGATCGCCCTTGAATGCCTCGATCGCAACCGTCGGATCCCTGAAGTATTCGTAGCGAAGTTCGTCGAAGTTATTGCGCCCCACATTGATCGCGAGATCCCGCGCCCAATGGTCCTTGACGCGCTCCAAAGTCACAGTCCGCCCTGCGACAAATTCCTTGATCCGATACGGTCCCGACCCTAGCGGCTGCTCCAGCGTTGTCGCGGAGATATCGCGTTTGCGTCCTTGGCTATCGGTGCCTTCCCACCAATGCTTGGGCAAGATCGTAAGCTGGCCTACGATCTGTGGCAGTTCGCGGTTGCCCGGCATATCGAAGACAAATTTCACTTCGCGATCACTAAGCTTCTCCGCCCTCACGACATGGCTGTAATAGGCGGAAAACATCGGGTGATGCGTCTTGAAGGCGTCGAGCGAGAAGATCACGTCTTCTGGAGTAACCGGTGCTCCGTCATGCCACTTTGCCTGAGGGCGCAGACGGTAAACGACAGAGGAGAAGTCGTCCGGGTAACTTGCGGCCTCCGCCAGCGATCCGTACTCCGTTGAGACTTCGTCGAGCGATGGCGTCGTCAGCGATTCATAAATCAAGGCGACAGCGCCCGCGATGGAGCCTTTCACACCCGAGACAACAATGTTGAAATTATCGAAAGTGCCGATTGCGATTTGCCGAACAAGGCCCCCCTTCGGTGCATCCGGATTGACGTAGTCAAATCGCTTGAAGTCAGCCGGGTATTTGACGTTACCGAAGAGCGACAGGCCGTGCCGCCACTTGAGCCCACTGGGGACGTTATCGGCGAGTACCGGCGTTATCGCTGACACGCCAGAGTTCAATCCGAGTGCCGGAGCCACTGCTGCCAGTGCGCTGCCCTGAAGGAGGTGTCGTCGGGTGATTGCCAAATCCGGAATTCCTGTTGCTGACCCCGCCTAGATGGACCTCAATATACGGCAACGGTTCGACCACTTACGTTGCTTTTTCCTAATGATAGCCGGTCCGGAACCGATCCGCTGCGGCGAAACGTCTCGATAACAACCCCTGCAACCCCAAAAGGGGGACGACCGTTCCCCATGCGAAAACGGCCAGGCATTGCCTGGCCGTTTCATCCGCATGCTTGCGCGAAGCAAATCGCTACTTCGAGGCGGTCGGGAGCGGGGCCGGGTGCTCCGAGTTCGAATTCAGATAGGCGATGATGTCGGCGCGCTCGCTGTCCTTCGGCACGCCGGCAAAGCCCATCGCGGTGCCGGGGATGAAGCCCTTCGGGTTGGTCAGGAACTTGTTGAGGTCGTCGAAGGACCATTCGCCGCCCTTGCCCTTCATCGCGGCCGAGAAATTGAAGCCACGGCCCTCGCCCTTCTTCTCGCCGACGACGCCGAACAGGTTCGGACCGACGCGGTTGGGACCGCCCTTCTCGAAGGTGTGGCAGGCCTGGCACTTCTTGGCGGCCGCGGCGCCCTTCTCGACGGAAGCGGTCTGCAGCAGCTTCTCGATCGGCTCGGATGCGGCCGCAGCGGCCTCGCCGCCGCCGCCATGGGACTCTTCCTTCACAGCGATCTCAAAACCCGGCTTCTCCGGCAGCTTCGGCGCGAATTTCGCGCTGGCGGCAAAGCTCATCACCAGGACGACGATGCAGGTGCCGAGAACCGCACCGAGGATTTTGTTGAGTTCGAAGGAGTCCATTTTGGGTCAGGCTCCGGGCCTTGAATGTCGACTTCAGGCCGGGAATACGGCCGCGGGGAAAGACCTGGGAATCGGCCTTATCGCACCGCCCCAAGCAGGGTTGAGATATCGGTTTGCCCGCGCTCTGGCAACCCGTATAAACGCGCCGAATTCAACCTCCTCCCCGGCAATTTCCGCAGGCCGGACGGGCTCCGACACGAATGACCCAACCCCGTACCTTGGTGCTGATTCCGGCCCGCATGGCCGCCACTCGCCTTCCGGGAAAGCCGCTGCTCGAGATCGCCGGCCTGCCGATGATCGTCCATGTGCTGCGGCGGGCCGAGGCGGCGGGCATCGGCCGGGTTGCGGTTGCGACCGACACGGCCGAGATCGCTGCAGCGGTGAAGGCTGCGGGCGGCGAGGTCGTAATGACCCGTCCCGACCATCCGTCCGGCTCGGACCGGATTTATGAAGCGATGACGACCCTCGACCCCGACGGCCATGCCGAGATCGTGGTCAATCTGCAGGGCGATTTCCCGACCATCAGCCCCGAGACCATCCGCAGCGTGATGCCGGCGCTCGACGATCCCGCAGTCGACATCTCGACCCTGGCCTCGCCCATCCATACCGAGGAGGAGGATCAGGCCCCCAGCGTCGTCAAGGCAGTCGGCTCGCCGATCGGGCCGAACCGGTTGCGCGCGCTGTATTTCACCCGCGCCACCGCGCCTTATGGCGACGGGCCGCGCTACCATCATATCGGCCTCTACGCCTACCGCCGCGCCGCGCTGGAGCGGTTCGTGGCGCTGCCGCCCTCGCCGCTGGAGCAGCAGGAAAAGCTCGAGCAACTCCGCGCGCTGGAGGCCGGGATGCGGATCGACGTCACCATCGTCGATACCGTCCCGCGCGGCGTCGACACCCCGGCCGATCTCGAAACCGCCCGCAGAATACTTTCCAAAGCCTGACCGGCTGGTAAAAGGCCACCCATGACCAAGAAGCTGAAAATCGCGTTCCAGGGCGAGCCTGGCGCCAATTCCCATATCGCGATCGTCGAGGCCTATCCCGATGCCGAGCCGATGCCCTGCCCGACCTTCGAGGACGCGCTGGCCGCGATTTCCTCGGGCGAGGCCGATCTCGGCATGATCCCGATCGAGAATTCGGTCGCCGGCCGCGTCGCCGACATCCATCATCTGTTGCCCGCCTCGGGCCTGTTCATCGTCGGCGAATGGTTCTTGCCGATCCGCCACCAGCTGATGGCGATCAAGGGCACCAAGCTCGCCGACATCAAGAGTGTGGAGAGCCATGTCCACGCGCTCGGCCAGTGCCGCCGCGTCATCCGCAAGCTCGGCATCAAGCCGATCGTCGCCGCCGACACCGCCGGCAGCGCCCGCGACATCTCCGAGCGCGGCGACAAGAGCGTGGCGGCGATCGCCTCCCGCCTCGCCGCCGACATCTACGGTCTCGACATTCTCGCCGAGGACATCGAGGACGAGGCCCACAACACCACCCGCTTCGTGGTGCTGGCGCGCGAGGCCAAGTGGGCCACGCAGGGTTCGGGGCCGCTGGTCACGACTTTCGTGTTCCGGGTGCGCAATTTGCCCGCCGCGCTGTACAAGGCGCTGGGCGGCTTTGCCACCAACGGCGTCAACATGACCAAGCTCGAAAGCTACATGGTCGACGGCAATTTCTTCGCCACGCAATTCTATGCCGATGTCGACGGTCACCCCGATGAGCGCAGCCTCGCGTTCGCGATCGAGGAATTGAAATTCTTCTCGCGCGAATTCCGCATCGTCGGCGTCTATCCCGGCCATCCGTTCCGCGCGACTTTCAGCGAGACGCAGGATTGACGCAGTCATTCCGGGGCACGCAAAGCGTGAACCCGGAATCTCGAAATTCCGGGTTCGATGCTGCGCATCGCCCCGGAATGACGGGGTCAAGCCGCCGCCGTCTTGGCAAGCCCGAACGCCTCGGCGAGCAGGCTGTACGACTTCTTCCGCGCGGCATGGTCGTAGACCGCTGATATCACCATCAGCTCGTCGGCCTGGGTCGCCGCGATCAGCGGCTCCAGCTTCGTCATCACGGTTGCGGGGCTGCCGACGAAGAGGCGGGTGCGGTTGCGCGCGATCGAGGCGCGCTCGGCGTCGGTGTAGGGATAGGCCTCTGCCTCCTCGACGCTCGGCAGCGGCAGATACTGGCCGCGGTCGCGGCGCAGCCGGTTGAGATCCATCGACAGCGCAAGCCGCTCGGCTCCAGCGTCGGTCTCCGCCGCAACAACCGCAACCGCCAGAATCGCCTGCGGCGTCGCACGCCAGCCCGACGGCTTGAAATGCGCGCGGTAGTTCGTCATCGCCGCAATTGCATCGTGAGTGGCAAAATGATGCGCGAATGCAAAGCCCATCCCGACCTGGGCTGCGAGCTCGGCGGAATAGTCGCTCGAGCCGAGCAGCCAGATCGGCGGCAGCGGCGAATCATCCGGCATCGCCACCACATTGTTGTAGGGATGGCCGGGTGGGAAATCGCGCGTCTCCCACAAGGTCAGCTCGTGCAGCCGCTCGAGGAAATCATCGCCTTCGCGGCGATCGAGCCGGCTGCGCAGCGCGTAGGCGGTGGCGCCGTCGGTGCCGGGCGCGCGGCCGAGGCCGAGATCGATGCGGCCGGGAAACAGCGCCTCCAGCATCTTGAAGCGCTCGGCGACGACCAGCGGCGCGTGGTTGGGCAGCATCACACCGCCGGAACCGACACGGATATGCTCCGTCACCGCCGCGATCTGCCCGATCATCAGATCAGGCGCCGGGCTCGCGACTGAAGCGAGGTTGTGGTGCTCGGCGAGCCAGTAGCGGACGTAGCCAAGGCCATCGACATGGCGCGCCAGATCGATGCTGTTGCGGAGCGCAGCGGCCGGCCTGGTGCCGGTGGTGACGACGGACAGGTCGAGGACGGAGAGCGGAATCATGGCCGTCAACCTAGTGTGGCGCCACGAGGCGACAAAGGCCCCGGCCGCGCAGACCAGTCCCGCGGCGGAACGCCGGCGCCGGTAGCCGTCGGCTTTGGGACGATATGCAATGATTCATCATCGTACCACGCTACCCACAATCGATTTCGCTCTCCAATCAATTGCAAATCATTTCCTTTATTTATACTTTTCAATACGTTAATGTCATTTTCGGCGAAGTCGGCGGACTGCCCACCGAACATTCCAGATAGTCAATTTTTGCCGGATCTGCGCCACGAATGGGCAATTTCCCATATCCGATGGGCTGTTTGATCCGACGCGTTTGGCTTATCTTGGGGCCTTCATATCCAGGCCGGATGTCTGCCCTCCAGTTGCGGAGCCTTTGCGTATCATGACCGAGACCATTTCCTCCGTGCCGAACGCACCACGTGCGCCCAAAGCGCCGAAAATCTCCTTCGAGTTCTTCCCGCCGAAGACCGAGGAGATGGAGCGCAATCTCTGGGAGACCATCAATCGCCTGGCGCCGCTGACGCCGAACTTCGTCTCGGTCACCTACGGCGCCGGCGGCTCGACCCGCGAGCGCACCCATTCGACCATCACCCGCATCCTGCGCGAGACCGATCTGCTGCCGGCCGCGCATCTGACCTGCGTCAGCGCCTCGCGCGGCGAGATCGACGACATCGTCGACCGCTATCATGAGGTCGGCGTCCGTCACATCGTCGCGCTGCGCGGCGATCCGCCCGGCGGCATCGGCACGCCCTACTTCACCCATCCGGACGGCTACCAGAGTTCGGCCGAACTCGTCACCGGGATCAAGAGGCGCCACGCCGACATCGAGATCTCGGTGTCCGCCTATCCCGAGAAGCATCCGGAAGCGAAGGATTTCGATGCCGACATCGACACGCTGAAGGCCAAGGTCGACGCCGGCGCGACGCGCGCGATCACCCAGGTGTTCTTCGACAACGACCTCTACCACCGCTATGTCGACCGGGTGCGCGCGCGCGGCATCGAGATTCCGATCGTGCCGGGCATCATGCCGATGCACAATTTCAAGCAGGCGCGCAATTTCGTGACGCGCGCCGGCACCAGCGTGCCGGACTGGCTCGCCGAGAAGTTCGAGGGCCTCGACAACGACGCCGAGACCCGCAAGCTGGTTGCCGCCACCGTCGCCGCCGGCCAGGTGCAGAAGCTGTTCAAGCACGGCGTCGACACCTTCCACTTCTACACCATGAACCGCGCGGACCTCGTGTTCGCGATCAGCCACCTGCTCGGCATCCGGCCGAACGGTGCCCAGAAAGCTGCCTGACACATGTCCGTTCCCGTTTCCCCCAAGCGTAACGCTTTGCTCGCGGCTGCCCGCGAGCGCATCCTGGTGCTCGACGGCGCCATGGGCACGATGATCCAGGGCCTGCAGTTCGACGAAGCCGCGTTCCGCGGCGCGCGCTTTGCGGACTTCCACCGCGACATCAAGGGCAACAACGATCTGCTGATCCTGACCCAGCCCGATGCGATCACGGACATCCACGCCGCATATCTGCGCGCCGGTGCCGACATCGTCGCGACCAACACCTTCTCCTCGACCTCGATCGCGCAGGCCGACTACGACATGTCGGACCTCGCCTATGAGCTGAACCTGCAGGGCGCCCGCCTGGCGCGCACCGCCGCCGAGCGCGTGAGCGCCGAGGACGGCAAACCGCGCTTTGTCGCCGGCGCACTCGGCCCGACCAACCGCACCGCCTCGATCTCGCCCGACGTTTCCAATCCCGGCTATCGCGCGGTGACCTTCGACGATCTGCGCAAGGCCTATGGCGAACAGGCCAAGGGCCTGCTCGACGGCGGCGCCGATCTGCTGCTGGTCGAGACCATCTTCGACACGCTGAACGCCAAGGCGGCGCTGTACGCGATTTCCGAGATCATCGAGGAGCGCGGCATCGACGTGCCCGTGATGATTTCCGGCACCATCACCGACAAGTCCGGCCGCCTGCTCTCCGGCCAGTTGCCGGAGGCGTTCTGGCATTCGGTGCGGCACGCAAGGCCGATCACGATCGGCTTCAACTGCGCGCTCGGCGCCGAGGATCTGCGCGCGCATATCGCCGATATCGGCCGCGTCGCCGACACGCTCGTGTGTGCATACCCGAACGCCGGCCTGCCCAACGAATTCGGCCAGTATGACGAGACGCCGGACTACATGGCGCGGCTGATCGGCGAATTCGCGGCCGCCGGCCTCGTCAACATCGTCGGCGGCTGCTGCGGCACCACGCCCGACCATATCGCGGCGATCGCCAAGGCGGTCGCCCCGCACAAGCCGCGCGTGGTGCCCGAGATCGCGCCGCGGCTCAGGCTCTCCGGCCTCGAGCCGTTCACGCTGACCGACGCGATCCCGTTCGTGAATGTCGGCGAGCGCACTAACGTCACCGGCTCGGCGCGCTTCCGCAAGCTGATCACCGCCGGCGACTACACCGCCGCGCTGCAGGTCGCGCGCGACCAGGTCGAGAACGGCGCCCAGGTCATCGACGTCAACATGGACGAGGGCCTGCTCGATTCCGAAGCGGCGATGGTGACGTTCCTCAACCTCGTCGCCGCCGAGCCCGACATCGCGCGCGTGCCCGTGATGGTCGATTCCTCGAAATTCCACGTCATCGAGGCCGGCCTGAAATGCATCCAGGGCAAGCCGATCGTGAACTCGATCTCGCTCAAGGAAGGCGAGGAGAAGTTCATCCATGAGGCGACCGTCGCCAAGCGCCACGGCGCCGCCGTGGTGGTGATGGCGTTCGACGAGACCGGCCAGGCCGACACGTTCAAGCGCAAGACCGAGATCAGCAAGCGCGCCTACGACATCCTGGTCGGCCGGCTCGACTTCCCGCCCGAGGACATCATCTTCGATCCAAATATTTTTGCGATCGCGACCGGCCTCGAGGAGCACAACAATTACGGCGTCGACTTCATCGAAGCGACGCGCTGGATCCGGGCGAACCTGCCGGGCGCCCACATCTCCGGCGGCGTCTCCAACCTGTCGTTCTCGTTCCGCGGCAACGAACCGGTGCGCGAGGCGATGCACTCGGTGTTCCTGTATCACGCGATCCATGCCGGCATGGACATGGGCATCGTCAATGCCGGGCAGATGATCGTCTACGACGACATCGATCCCGAGCTGCGCCAGACCTGCGAGGACGTCATCCTCAACCGCGATCCCGGCGCCTCCGAGCGGCTCTTGGCGCTGGCCGAGAAATTCCGCGGCAAGGAGAAGCAGACCAAGGAGCAAGATCTCGCCTGGCGCGAATGGCCGGTCGAGAAGCGGCTGTCCCACGCGTTGGTGCACGGCATCACCGAGTTCATCGAGCAGGACACCGAGGCCGCCCGCCAGAACGCGTCCCGTCCGCTCGACGTCATCGAGGGGCCGCTGATGGCCGGCATGAACGTGGTCGGCGACCTGTTCGGCGACGGCAAGATGTTCCTGCCGCAAGTCGTGAAGTCGGCCCGCGTGATGAAGCAGGCGGTCGCCTATCTGATGCCGTTCATGGAGGAGGAGAAGGCCCGCAATCTCGCCAACGGCATCACCGGCGGCCGCAACGCCGCGGGCAAGATCGTGCTCGCGACGGTGAAGGGCGACGTCCACGACATCGGCAAGAACATCGTCGGCATCGTGCTCCAATGCAACAATTTCGAGGTCATCGACCTCGGCGTCATGGTGCCTGCCAACAAGATCATCGAGACCGCGAAGGCCGAAGGCGCCGACATCATCGGCCTGTCCGGCCTGATCACGCCCTCGCTCGACGAAATGAGCTTCCTCGCCGGCGAGTTGCAACGGCAGGGCATGAACCTGCCGCTTTTGATCGGCGGCGCCACCACGAGCCGCGTGCACACCGCCGTGAAGATCGACCCGAACTATCCGGGCGGCCCGGTCGTGCACGTCAATGACGCGAGCCGTGCCGTCGGCGTTGCCTCCTCGCTGCTGTCGGCCGAGAAGAGGCAGGCCTACGCCGCCGAGGTACGCGCCGAATACGCAAGAATCTCGACGGCGCATTTCCGCGCCCAAGCCGACAAGAAGCGGCTGAAGCTTGGCGAGGCCCGCGCCAACAAGGTCGCGATCGATTTTGCGGCGGCGCCGCCGAAAAAGCCGGCCTTCTTCGGGCTGAAGAGCTTCGACGCCTACGATCTTGCCGAGCTCGCCGACTACATCGACTGGACGCCGTTCTTCCAGACCTGGGAGCTGACCGGCCGCTTCCCGGCGATCCTCGACGACCCCAAGGTCGGCGAGGTCGCGCGCTCGCTCTATGCCGACGCGCGCAAGATGCTGAACACCATCATCAAGGAGAAGTGGTTCACCGCCCGCGCCACCGTCGGCTTCTGGCCGGCGAACGCCGTCGGCGACGACATCGAGGTCTATGCCGACGAGACGCGGAAGCAGAAGATCGCGACCTTCCATACGCTGCGCCAGCAGCTCGAGAAGCGCGAGGGCCGCTTCAACGCCGCGCTGTCCGACTTCATCGCGCCGAAAGAAACCGGCATCGCCGACTATATCGGCGGCTTCGTCGTCACCGCGGGGATCGGCGAGGATGCGGTCGCCGACCGCTTCAAGAACGCCAATGACGACTACTCCTCGATCCTGTGCAAGGCGCTGGCCGATCGCCTGGCCGAAGCCTTCGCCGAACGCATGCACCAGCGCGTGCGCAAGGAGTTCTGGGCCTATGCGCCCGATGAGACCTGGTCGGCGGACGAACTGATCCTCGAGAAATATGACGGCATCCGCCCGGCGCCGGGCTATCCGGCGCAGCCCGACCACACCGAGAAGCGGACGCTGTTCGCGCTGCTCGATGCCGAGAACACCGCCGGCGTGAAGCTGACCGAGAGCTTTGCGATGTGGCCGGGCTCGTCGGTCTCGGGCCTCTACTTCTCGCATCCCGAAAGCTTCTACTTCGGCGTCGGCAAGATCGAGCGCGACCAGGTCGAGGACTACGCCACGCGCAAGGCCATGACGGTCGCCGAGATCGAGCGCTGGCTGGCGCCGGTCTTGAACTACATCCCCTCGCAGGACGGCGCCAAGGGATCGGCGATCGCGCCCGCCGCGACGCCCGCCAACGACGCGGAGCTGGCCTCGCATCCGCAGGGCTGCACCTGCGCCGTGCATCTCGCCTGGCGCAAGAAGAAGGTGGGGGCTGGGTAGGCCTCCTCGACACGTGTCATCGCCGGGGTTGACCCGGCGATCCATCTTCAAAAACACTTCCGAAGATTGATGGATGCCCGGGTCAAGCCCGGGCATGACGTATTGGAGTGCCGTAGATGGGGTAACGGGCCGGCCGCCCGCTCGCTACGGCGCAATTTGGAAGCGCGCTCGCGAGCGGCCTGTTGGTTGGAAGGCGGTCGTCCCTCAAACTGATGGTGTTCAA